>DASRDL010000568.1:0-3216 GCA_035652635.1 Hyphomicrobiaceae bacterium
TCGATCTGACGGATCGCCGCCGAGACCAGCACCATGCCCGTGTTGCCGTCGAGGCGCTCATGGTGCGTCAAGCAGATGTTGACGTCCTTCTTCTGCTCCTTGCCGTCCTTGTCCTTGATGACGCCGCTTGCCTGCTCGCACAGCTTCACCCAGGCGCTCTGCGATGCCTGCGGCTGCGCCGCCCCCGCGGCGGGGGCCGCGCCCTTCTGGGCCGGCGCCGCGGCAGGAGCCTTCTTGGGCGCAGGTGCGGGTTGCTGCGCGGCCACGGAGCCCGCGAGGCCGGCCGCTCCCACCGCCAGTGTGATCGCCACGGCGCCGGCACGGCGGATGCTCGCGCCTCGAGCCAACTGCAGGATGCGATTTGCCATCGTGTTCCCGACCCCTTTCCCGTGCCGGCGACTTCTCGAGCCGCGCTCCCTCGAAACGATTGCTCCGCGCCCGGTCGCGCGTTGCGGGCAGTAATGGCCGGAATGCGGCAATCCCGTGACGCGCCGGGCGGGCGGTGAGGAAATGTCGGGAGGCGCCGCGGTGACGTTGCGACGCGGCAACGGATCGTCCGGCCCATGGTGCGCCACGCAATCGGCCCACATGTGCTAGACGCTGCCGGGAACCGCGGGGGCGCACGCATCGAGCCCGACTGGCTCCCGCCCCACAGCCCACGCTTGCTCCTGGAGTGCCCGGCACCAAATGACGCACGTGAGGATCCTGGGTGCCATCGCGCTCGCAGCGATATTGGCGTTCGGCCGTACCGCCGCGGCCGAGCCCGTGCACGCCATTGCCATGCACGGCTCACCGAAGCACCCTCCCGGCTTCACGCACCTGCCCTACGTCGATCCGGATGCGCCCAAAGGCGGCCGCGTGACGCTCGGCCAGCTCGGCACCTTCGACAGCCTCAACGTCCACAGCATCAAGGGAACGACGCCGGCCGGCCTGCGCGAGTGGGTGTTCGAAAGCCTGCTCGCGCGTGCCGGCGACGAGCCCTTCACGCTCTACGGCCTGATCGCCGAGACGATCGAGGTGCCCGACGACCGCAGCTCGATCACCTTCAATCTGCGGCCTCAGGCCCGCTTCTCGGACGGTGCCCCCATCACGCCGGAGGACGTGCTCTTCTCCCACGCCGTCCTCAAGGAGAAGGGCTGGCCTTTCCACCGCTCCTACTACGGCAAGGTGACGAAGGCGGAGAAGACCGGGCCGCACAGCGTCCGATTCACCTTCGACGCCTCCGGCGACCGCGAGATGCCGCTGATCCTCGGCCTCATGCCGATCCTGCCCCGGCACAGGCTGGACGCGGAGACCTTCGAGCGCACCAGCCTCGATCCGCCCGTCGGCAGTGGCCCCTATCTCGTGACCCGCGTCGATGCCGGGCGCTCGCTCGTCTACCGGCGCAATCCCGACTGGTGGGCGCGCGATCTCCCCATCGCGCGCGGACGCTTCAATTTCGACGAGATTCGCATCGAGTTCTTCCGCGATTCAGCGTCCCTGTTCGAGGCCTTCAAGGCGGGCGAGATCGACGTACGGCCCGAGGAGGAGCCGGGGCGCTGGACCGAGGGCTACAACTTCCCGGCGGTGGCGGACGGACGCGTCATCAAGCGCGAGTTCGACACGCATCTTCCCTCGGGCATGTCGGCGCTCGTCCTCAACACGCGCCGGCCCCTGTTCGCGGACCAGCGCGTGCGGCGCGCCTTCATCCTGATGTTCGACGCGGAGTGGATCAACCGCAGCCTGTTCAACGGGGTCTACACGCGCACCCAGAGCTTCTTCGAGCGCTCCGAGCTCTCCTCGCACGGACGACCCGCCGATGCGCGCGAGCGGGCGCTGCTCGCCCCGTTTGCCCAGCAGGTGAAGCCCGAGGTGCTCGACGGCACCTACCGGCTGCCGACGACCGACGGCAGCGGCGACAACCGTGCGTCGATGCGCGAGGCCTTCGAGCTGCTGGTCGCGGCCGGCTACGAGTTGAAAGGTGGCCGTCTCGTCAAGGGCGGCCAGCCGCTCGAGCTCGAGTTCCTGGCCCAGACCCGCCAGCAGGAGCGCATTGCGCTCGCCTACGCGCGCACGCTCGAGCGGCTCGGCATCTCGCTCCGCATCCGCCAGGTCGACGCCTCGCAATACTGGGCGCGGCTCAAGAGCTTCGACTTCGACATGATACAGTGGCACTGGAGCGCGTCGCTCTCGCCCGGCAACGAGCAGATCAACCGCTGGAGCAGCAAGGCCGCCGACATCGAGGGCTCGCTCAATTATCCCGGCGTCAAGAACCCCGCCGCCGACGCCATGATCGAGGCGCTGCTGCAGGCCAGGAGCGAGGAGGACTTCGTGGCTGCGGTGCGCGCCTTCGACCGCGTGCTGATGTCGGGCGACTACGTCATCCCGCTGTTTTATCTGCCCAAGATTTGGGTGGCACATTGGAGCCACCTGCGCTTTCCCTCCGTGCACCCGCTCGGCGGCTTCGACCTCGACACCTGGTGGTCGAGCCGCTGATCGTCCATGACCACCGTGCGCGGCGCGCAGGAGACAGCGCGCCCGGCCGCCTCCGGGCGCACGTCTCGGGAGCGAAGTGGAACGGCCGACGATCGGGCCCGCTCAGGGGCGGTGCAGCGCGCAGATCTTGTTGCCGAACGGATCGCGCAGGTAGGCAAGGTAGAGCTTGCCGAAGGAGCCTTCGCGCCAGCCGGGCGGGTCCTCGATGCTCTTGCCGCCGTTGGCGACGCCGGCGTCGTGGAAGGCTTTCACCTTCTCCGGGCTGTCGCAGGTGAAGCCGATGGTGCCGCCGTTGGCGTGCGTCGCAGCCTTGCCGTCGATCGGCTTGGTGATGCCGAATACCCCAGTCTTCGTACGGTAGAAGACGCGGCCTTTCGGGTCGGCTCTGCCCTCCTGGATGCCGATGGCGCCGAGTGCGGCGTCATAGAACTTCTTGGATGCGGCGACATCGTTGGCGCCGACGAGAACATGCGAGAACATGGGGTACCCCCTCCGTTGCCGGGCCGGCCAGGGAGCCGCGCCCGAGGCTCGCTCATAGAGCTTTAGGCGACGCCGTGCAAACCCGCCGCGCCTGTCCCGGGAGCGCCTGCGATCCAGTTAAGCCTACGTTCCCATGGCGGGAGGATCGGGCTTACACCTCCGCCTGCTCGGCGGTCCCGGCTCGCTCCGACGACCAGCAGCATCTGATCCTGCTGCGCGCCGCTGGGGACCGCGCTCTGCCCGCCATTGCGCCGGCGCCGC
>DASRDL010000569.1:0-9102 GCA_035652635.1 Hyphomicrobiaceae bacterium
CCCGGCATGCCGCAGATCATCGTCACGCTGGGCCTGCTGCTCGGCATTGCCGGCTCGCGCATCATCCGCTCGGCCGTGGTCTCCGTGCGCGAGAACATGTACGTCCACGCGGCGCAGTCGATCGGCGCCTCCACACCGCGCATCCTGTGGCGCCACATCCTGCCCAACGTGCTGCCGCCCATCATCGTGCTGTTCACCACGCGCGTGGGCGCCGTCATCCTCATCGAGTCGGCCCTGTCGTTCCTGGGGCTCGGCGTGCCGCCGCCGGCGCCGACCTGGGGCGGCATGCTGTCCGGCAGCGGGCGTGCCTTCATGTTCCACGGACCGTGGCTGGCACTGGCGCCGGGCATCTGCCTCACCGTCGTCGTCTACGCCACCAACATGCTCGGCGATGCGCTGCGCGACCTGTTCGACCCGCGCATGCGCGGATCGCGCTGAGCGGGTGTGCAATCGATACCAGACAGGGGAACGAACGAGGAGGAAGCAATGAGGATGGGTAGCGTTAGCGCCGCGGTGACGGCGGGCGTCTTCGGCCTGGCGCTCGGGCTCGCCGCCGGCACGCCGCAGGCGGCGGAGGATGAGAAGCCCAAGTACGGCGGCACCCTCGAGGTGGGCACGGTCTACGTGACGCTTACCGCCCTGTCCTGGGATGCCCAGGACTGGAACTGGAAGCACAACCACGATACCGGCCAGTTCTACGAGCAGCTGTTCGCCGCCGACCTGTCGAAGAGCGTCAAGAACGGCGGTCCGCATCCCTTCTACGCCGACGCGTGGCTCCCCTCCGATGCCATCCGCGGCGAGCTGGCCGAGAGCTGGGAGTGGAAGGAGAACCCGTTGCGCGTGGAGATCAAGCTGCGCAAGGGCATCATGTTTCCCGAGAAGCCCGGCGTCATGAAGGCGCGCGAGCTCGTCGCCGACGACGTGGTCTTCTCCTATAACCGGCTCGCCAACAGCCCGCGCAAGCTCAAGGACTACTTCAACCACATTGCCAAGGTGGAGGCGGTCGACAAGCACACCGTCGTGTTCACCTTCAACGGCTATTTCGCCGAATGGGATTACCGCTTCGGCTACGGGTATTATTCCGGCATCTATCCCAAGGAGGTGGTGGATGCCGGCGCCGCCAACTGGAAGAACGTCAACGGCTCCGGGCCGTTCATGCTGACCGACTTCGTACAGGGCAATTCCAACACCTACACGAAGAACCCCATCTACTGGGACAAGGAGAAGATCGGCGGCACGGAATACAAGCTCCCCTTCCTCGACAAGCTCGTCTACCGCACCATCAAGGACGAGGCGACCTTCATCACGGCCCTGCGCACGGGAAAGCTCGATCTGCTGGAGGCGATCCGCTGGCAGAACGTCGATGAATTGAAGAAGAGCGCGCCCCAGCTCAAGTGGTCGCGATGGCTCAACATGTCGGGCACCTTCATGGCGCTGCAGGTCAGCGAGAAGCCGTTCGACGACGTGCGCGTGCGCCGCGCGCTCAACATGGCGGTCAACAAGAAGGAGATCGTCGCCGCCTACTACAACGGCAATGCCGAGCTGTTCGCGTATCCGATGCACCCCGACTACAAGGGCTACTACGAGCCGCTCGAGGCCATGCCGGCGAGCATCAAGGAGCTATTCGAGTACAACCCCGACAAGGCCAAGAAGCTCCTCGCCGAGGCCGGGTATCCCAACGGCTTCTCCTTCAAGGTGCAGGTGTGCGCCTGCAGCCCCGATCACATGGACCTCTTGCCGCTGGTCGCCGCCTACCTGGAGAAGGTCGGCGTGAAGATCGAGATCCAGCCCATGGAGTACGCCGCGTTCCTCTCGGCGATGACCTCGCGCAAGATGACGGCCGGCTACTTCATGAACAACGGGCACACCAATCCCACCACCACCATCCGCAAGAGTTTCACCACCGGTCAGCAGTGGAACCCGTCGGGCTGGTCGGACCCCGCCTTCGACAAGAAGATGGACGAGGTCTATGCCGAGCGCGACGAGGGCAAGCGCCAGGCCATGCTCAAGGAGATGACGCGCGAGATCCTCGACAAGGCGCCCTACATCTGGATGCCCACGCCGTACATCTATACGGCGTGGTGGCCGTGGGTGAAGAACTACAACGGCGAGCTGCGCGCGGGCTCCGTCCGCCCCGGCCCGATCTACGCCCGCATCTGGGTCGACCAGGACCTCAAGAAGAAGATGGGCTACTGAGTGGCAGGCGCGGTTCCCCTCCCCTTGACGGGGAGGGGTTAGGGGTGGGGTGAGAATCCCTGACGGCTGTGCTTATGGGCCCCCACCCCCATCCCCTCCCCGCAAGGGGGAGGGGAGACCCCGCGGCCCACTCGGTTCCAGCTTCGACGAAGTCGGGTATTCGCCGGTCCGCATATGGCCACACCGCTCCTGCAGGTCCGCAACCTGACGACGCGCTTCAACACCGAGCGCGGCCGGCTCACGGCCGTCGACGACGTCTCCTTCGACATCGACGCCGGAGAGACCGTGGCGCTCGTCGGCGAATCGGGCTCGGGCAAAAGCGTGACGGCCCTCTCGATCATGCGCCTGATCCCTTCGCCGCCGGGCCGGATCGAGAAGGGCGAGGTGATCTTCGAGGGCCGCGACCTCTTCGAGCTCGACGACGCCGGCATCCGCGACATCCGCGGCAACAAGATCGCCATGATCTTCCAGGAGCCGATGTCCTCGCTCAATCCGGCGCTGACGGTGGGCATGCAGGTGGCCGAGCCCGTCAACCTGCATCGCGGGCTGCCGTGGGCCAAGGCGCTGGAGGTCGCCAAGGAGCTGATGGGCCGCGTGCGCATCCCCGACGCGGCGAGCCGGCTCGCCTCCTACCCGCACCAGTACTCGGGCGGCATGCGCCAGCGCGTGATGATCGCCATGGCGCTCGCCTGCCAGCCGCGCCTCATCATCGCCGACGAGCCGACCACGGCGCTCGACGTCACGGTGCAGGCGCAGATCCTCGACCTGTTGAAGGAGCTGACGCGCGAGACCGGCTCCTCGCTTCTGCTCATCACGCACGACCTCGGCGTGGTGGCCCGCTACGCCGACCGGGTGGCGGTGATGTACGGCGGGCGCATCGTCGAGACGGCGCCGGCGCGCACCCTCTACAAGCACCCGCACCATCCCTACACGGCCGGGCTGATGGCGTCCGTGCCGCGCCTCGACGGCGAGGCCGGTGTGCGCCTGGTGCCGATCGAGGGCCAGCCGCCCGACCTCGCCCTGCTGCCGCCGGGCTGCGCCTTCTCGCCACGCTGCCGGGCTGCAACCGAAGTGTGCCACTCGTCGCGCCCGCCGCTCGTCGCCGTGGGCGAGCGCCACCTCAAGGCCTGCTTCAATGACGCACGTGCATGAGCTCAATGGTGCCTCGGCGCCCCTTCCCGTTCGCGCCCCGTCGGGGCCGGCAGCGTCGCCGGAGCTTCTGCGCGTGGACGACTTGAAGGTGCACTTCCCGCTCAAGAAGGGGATCGTGATCCAGCGCCAGGTCGGCACCATCAAGGCCGTGGACGGCATCTCCTTCGCGCTGCGGCGCGGCGACACGCTGGGGCTGGTCGGCGAGTCGGGGTGCGGCAAGTCCACCACCGGGCTCGCCATCCTGCGCATGCTCGAGCCCACGGCCGGCCGCATCGTGTTCGAGGGCCGCGACATCACCCACACCGGCCGGGACGGGATGCGCCCCATCCGGCGGCGCATGCAGATGGTCTACCAGGACCCCTACGGCTCGCTGAACCCGCGCATGAAGGTGCGCGACATCATCGGCGAGCCGCTCGCCGTGCACGGGACAGCGAAGGACAAGCGCACCTACGCCGAGCGCGTCGAGCAGCTGATCGCCATGGTCGGCCTGCTGCCCGACATGGCCGAGCGCTATCCGCACGAGTTTTCCGGCGGCCAGCGCCAGAGGATCGGCATCGCCCGCGCGCTGGCGCTGGAGCCGAGCCTCGTCATCTGCGACGAGCCGGTGTCCGCGCTCGACGTGTCGATCCAGGCGCAGGTGGTGAACCTCTTCATGGCGCTGAAAGAGCAGCTGTCGCTCACCTACGTCTTCATCGCCCACGACCTCGCCGTGGTGCGCCACATCTCCGACCGCATCGCCGTCATGTATCTGGGGCGCATCGTCGAGATCGCCGGCCGCGACGAGCTCTACAAGCGCCCTCTCCACCCCTACACCCAGGCGCTGCTGGCGGCAGTGCCGGTGGCCGACCCCGAGGTGGAGGCGAGCCGGCCGCGCATCATCGTCAAGGGCGAGGTGCCGAGCGCGTTGAAGCCGCCGTCGGGCTGCCGCTTCCATCCGCGCTGCCCGCGCGCCATGGAGGCCTGCAAGACCGTCGATCCGGCGCTCACCGACCTCGGCTTAGGCCGCGCGGTCGCCTGCCACCTGCACGCAAAGCCGGCCTGAGATGCGCGCGCGGCAGGCGACAGCTTGCGGCCTGGAAAAGTGTGCCCGGCCGCTCTAAGCTGGCATGAGCGGAAAGCGAGAGGAAACGCCACCATGGCAAACAAGGCTGTGACGCCGGTCGGGCTCAACCACCTGGTGCTGAACGTGCGCAACCTCGAGGAGTCGCACCGGTTCTGGACCGAGATCATCGGCTTCAAGCAGGTGGGCGAGCTGAAAGCGACGCCGACGCGCCCCAATCCGCCCAAGATGCGCTTCTACAGCGGCGACCATGGCGGCAGGCTCAACCACCACGACATCGCCCTGATGGAGAACCCGAACCTGCCCGAGCCGCCGGCCGAGTGGACCATGGCCGGCATGCCGTGCGCCATCAGCCACGTCGCCGTGACGCTGCCCAACCGCGAGGCCTGGCTGAAACAACTGGCCTTCCTGCAGGAGCGCGGCATCAAGTTCGACCGCCGCGTCGACCACGGCATGACGCACAGCCTCTACATCCACGATCCCAACGGCTACGGCGTGGAGCTGCTCTACGAGCTGCCGCGCGAGGTCTGGGAGGGCGACATCGACGCTGCCCTCAACTACGCCGAGCAGCTGCCGACCGAGGGCGCCGAGGCGCTGAAGGACAACACGCAAGTGCCGAGCTTCAGGCCCAAGCAGCCCGCCAGCGCCTGAGGCCCCCATGACCAAGCGCCGGAGCATCAACGGGTCGCGTGCGCGCCACGAGAACCCGATCCCCAACGCCTGCCGCATCGGCAACATCGTCATGTCGAGCGTGATCGGCGGATCGAACCCCGGCACGCGCGAGCTGCCGCCGACGCTCGAGCAGCAGGTCGCCAACGTGTTCGCCTACATCCGCCACGACGTGGAGGCGGCCGGCGGCACCGTCGACGACATCATCAAGATCACGTTCTGGGTGAAGGACCCGGCCAAGCAGCGGGCCGCGCTCAACGCCGAGTGGGTCAAGATGTTTCCCGATCCCGATTCGCGCCCGGCGCGCCACACCCAGCACCTGCCGGCCGATGCCCGCGCGCTGGTGCAGGCCGACTTCATCGCCGTCCTGTCCTGAGGGGCACGCGGGCGCGAGGATGCCGCCGCGAGCCGCCGCCGTGCATGCCGAAACATATTTGCGTGAGGAGAAGCCGATGAGCGAGTTGCAGCCGGCCACCCGCGAGGCGCTCATGCGCGTCGGCACGTCCACCCTGACGGGCCTGCTCAACCGGCGCGGCCTGCGCAGCATGTTCCTGCAGGACGTATGGCCGATCCGCCCCGGCATCCCGCGCATGGTCGGCATCGCCTTCACCATGCGCTTCATCCCGGCGCGCGAGGACAGAAGCGGCCCCGGCGCGCCGGCCCGGCCCAACGTGCAGGTGCAGGCCATGGAGACCTGCCCGCCCGGCCACGTGCTCGTCATCGACTCGCGCGGCGATGCGCGGGCGGCCTCGGCGGGCGATCTCTACGTCGGCCGGCTCAAGGCGCGCGGCTGCGCCGGCATCGTCACCGACGGTGGCCTGCGCGACACCGAGGGCATCTTCAAGACCGGCCTGCCGGCCTACCACCGGCGCGCCTCCTCGCCGCCGAGCCCCATCGTACACCACCCGTGCGACCTCAACCTGCCGATCGGCTGCGGCGGCGTGGCGGTCTATCCCGGCGACATCGTCGTCGGCGACTGCGACGGCGTCGTCGTCATCCCGCCCGGCATCGTCGACGAGGTGGCCGAGGAGGCGCTCGCCACCACGCTCTACGAGGAGTTCGCCGAGGCCGAGGTGGCGCGCGGCCGCCCGCTGCCCGGCCTCTTCCCCGCCGCCGGCGAGGAGGCCAAGCGCGACTTCGAGGCCTGGAAGAAGGCCCGCGGCGGATAGCCCGCGTTGTCATCCCGGCCTCGGGCGCCAGCCCGAGAGCCGGGACCTAGGGTGGCAGCTCGCACGTTCCTTGGTGGGCTTCTGGGTCCCGCAGATTTCGCTTCCCGCGGGACAAGCCCGAGGGCAGGCGCGAAATTCCGGGATGACAGCGGATGGTGAAAGTCATGCAGAAGTTCGGGATAGGCCAGCCGGTGGCGCGCTTCGAGGACCCGCGCCTCGTCCGCGGCGAGGGGCGCTACCTCGGCGACATCGATCTGCCGGGCCAGGCCTATGCCGTAGTGCTGCGCTCACCCCACGCCCATGGCCGCATCAACGGCATCGACGTCGAGGCGGCCCGCGCGGCGCCGGGCGTGCTCGCCGTCTACACGGGCGCCGATTACGCCGCCGACGGGCTCGGCGGGCCCAAAGCCACCCTGCCGCGCAAGCGCCCGGACGGCTCGCCGATGTTCGCACCGCAGCGGCCGGCGCTGTGTGTCGATCGCGTGCGCTATGTCGGCGACCCGGTGGCCTTCGTGGTCGCCGAGACGCTCAATGAGGCCAAGGATGCGGCGGAGCTCATCGCTGTCGACTACGAGCCGCTGCCCTCGGTCACCGATACCGCCAGCGCCGCCCTGCCGGGCAGCCCGCCGGTGTGGGACGAGTGCCCCGACAACATCTGCCACGTCATGCAGCTCGGCGACAAAGCCAGGACGGACGAGGCCTTCGCCAAGGCCGATCACGTGCTCGAGCGGCGCTACGTCGTCACGCGCGTGCATGCCCAGTTCATGGAGCCGCGCGGGGCGCTCGGGCTCTACGACCGCTCCGAGCAGCGCTACACGCTCTACGCCGACTGCCAGTATCCGCACCGCGTGCGCAACATGCTGGCGGAGGCCGTGTTCAAGGTGCCCGAGAGCCGCGTGCGCGTCATTGCCAACGACGTGGGCGGCGGCTTCGGCACCAAGGGCTGGCAGTACGTCGAGCACCGCCTCGTGCTGTGGGCGGCCAAGAAGCTCGGCCGTCCCGTCAAGTGGACCTGCGAGCGCTCGGAGGCCATCCTCGCCGACGAGCACGGCCGCGACAACGTCTCGGACGTGGCGATCGCATTGGCCAAGGACGGCCGCATCCTCGGCTTCCGCGTCGCCATGATCTGCAACATCGGCGCCTACGTCGGCTCCGACCGCAACCTGCTCTCGCCCTTCATGAACATGGGCACCTCGGTCGGCGTCTACGCCATTCCCGCCGCCCACGTGACGATGACGGGCATCCTGTCGAACTGCAGCCCCACGGCCCCCTACCGCGGCGCCGGCCGCCCCGAGGCCATCTACGTGCTCGAGCGCATCATCGACGACGCGGCGCGCGCGTTCGGCTTCGACCGCATCGACATCCGCCGCCGCAACATGATCCCCGCCGCGAGCCTGCCCTACAGAAATGCGCTGGGCTTCACCTACGACTGCGGCGATTTCGCCGCCGGCATGGAGATGGCGCTGACGCTCGCCGATGCCGCCGGCTTCGAGGCGCGGCAGCAGGAGGCGGGCCGGCGCGGGCGCCTGCGCGGGCTCGGCCTCGTCAACGCCATCGAGCGGGCGGCGGGACCGACCATGGAGTTCGCCGAGATCCGCTTCAATCCGAGCGGCACGGCCGCCGTGCTCATGGGCACCAAGAGCCAGGGCCAGGGGCACGAGACCACCTTCAAGCAGATCGTACACGAGAAGCTGGGCCTCGACCCCGACGAGGTGCAGTTCATCGAAGGCGACACCGACCGCGTCGCGTTCGGCATGGGTACCAACGGCTCGCGCTCCACCGTGATCGGCGGCAGCGCCCTCACGCTCGCCGCCGACAAGGTGATCGCCAAGGGCAGGCGCATCGCCGCGCACCTGCTCGAGGCCAAGGCGGAGGATGTCGAGTTCGCCGACGGCGTGTTCGCGGTCAAGGGCAGCAACAAGACCATGACGCTGAAGGCGGTGGCGCGCGCCGCCTTCACGCCGGCGCGCCTGCCGCCGGATCTGGAGGGCGGGTTGATCGAGGCCGCGACCTTCGCGCCCAAGGCCGACACCTATCCCAACGGCTGCCACGTCTGCGAGGTGGAGGTCGATCCCGAGACCGGCGAGGCGGAGCTTGTCGCCTATGCCGTGGTCGACGACGTGGGCACCGTGATCAATCCGCTGACCCTCGAGGGGCAGATCCACGGCGGCATCGCCCAGGGCGTCGGCCAGGCGCTGATGGAGAACGTCGCCTACGATCCCCAGTCGGGCCAGCTGATGGGCACGAGCTTCATGGACTACGCCATGCCGCGGGCCGATGTCTTCTGCGACATCGCCGTGAAGAGCAACCCCGTGCCGACGAAGCTCAACCCGCTGGGCGCCAAGGGCGCGGGCGAGGCCGGCACGGTCGGTGCGCTGCCCGTGGTCATCAACGCCATCCTCGACGCACTGGCACCACTGGGCGTCAGGGAGCTGCAGATGCCGGCCACGCCGGCGCGCGTGTGGCGGGCGATACGTACAGCAAGCGGCGCGCGCGGGAGCGCGGCCTGAGATTGCGGGGCAGCCTGCCGCCCCGGCGAAGGAGTTCGGCCATGCACATCGGCCTCATCGGCGGCATCGGGCCGGCCGCCACCGAGTTCTACTACCGGGGCCTCATCGACCGGCACGCGCGCGCCGGCACCACCCTCGACCTCACCATCGCGCACGCCGACGTGCACGAGATGGCGCGCAACCTGGCGAGCGGTGACGCCCGCAAGCAGGCGCAGATCTTCGCCGGCCTGATCGGACGGCTCGCCGCGGCCGGCGCCGAGGTCGCCGCCGTCACGTCCATGGGCGGCCACTTCTGCATCCGCGAGCTCGCGCCGATCTCGCCGCTGCCGCTCATCAATGCAATTCC
>DASRDL010000570.1:0-9143 GCA_035652635.1 Hyphomicrobiaceae bacterium
CGGCGGAAGGCGGCGAACAATCCCTGGGGCGCCGGAGCGACCACGCTCGAGTGGGACCTGCCCTCTCCGCCGGCCTTCCACTCCTACGAGACGCTGCCGAAGCTCAAGGAGAGCGCGCATCACTAGGCGGTCCCCTCGCCCCGACCCCGACCCTCTCCCCGCAAGGGGGGAGAGGGGGCCGCAGTTGGCTGGAACCTGAATGGCTGAGATCGGCTACCAGTCCGCGCGCCTGCGTCCTGCCGACACGGTCGGCGGCAGCATCGGCGACTTCGTCGCGCTGATGAAGCCGCGCGTGATGTCGCTCGTGGTCTTCACGGCGCTGGTCGGCATGGTGCTGGCGCCCGAGCAGCCGCATCCCGCACTCGCCGTCATCGCCCTCATCTGCATCGCCGTCGGCGCCGGCGCCTCCGGCGCGCTCAACATGTGGTGGGACGCCGACATCGACGCGGCGATGCAGCGCACCGCCGCGCGCCCCATCCCGCGCGGCCACGTGACACCGGACGAGGCGCTGACCTTCGGCACCATCCTGGCCGCAGGCTCGGTGCTGACGCTCGGCCTCACGGTCAACTGGGTGGCAGGCGGGCTGCTCGCTGGCACCATCGCCTTCTACATCCTCGTCTACACCATGTGGCTGAAGCGGCGTACGCCGCAGAACATCGTCATCGGCGGCGCCGCCGGGGCCTTTCCGCCGATGATCGGCTGGGCGGCAGCCACCGGCACGGTCGGCATCGAGAGCATCGTGCTGTTCCTCATCATCTTCATGTGGACGCCGCCGCACTTCTGGGCGCTGGCGCTCTACCGCGCGCGCGACTACGAGCGGGCCGGGGTGCCGATGCTCCCCGTCGTCGCCGGTGCGCCGGAGACGAAGAAGCAGATCGTGATCTACTCGGCCCTGCTGGTGCCGCTCGGGCTGCTGCCGGCCTTCATCGGCTTCGGCGGACCGATCTATACGCTCGCCTCGATCCTGCTCGGCTCCGTGTTCCTGGCGCTCGCACTCACCGTGCACGCCAGCCGCGAGGGTCGCGAGGCCGACCGCGCGGCCAAGCAGCTGTTCGGGTTCTCGATCCTCTACCTTTTCGGGCTGTTCGCCACGCTTCTCCTCGAGCGGACCATGGGAATGGCGGCGCCCTGATCGGAGCCTTAGGCGGTGGCGGACGACGAGCGGCAGGAATGGGAGCGCCGACGCAGATCGAGGTCGATTGCCATTGCGCTGGCCCTGGCGGCGCTGGTGATCCTGTTCTACGTGGCGACGCTGGTACGGCTGGGCGGCAACGTGTTCAACAGGCCTCTCTAGGAACGGGCAAGTGCGCATGAGCGCGGCTTCATGACGAGCAAGGCAGACAGCAGCGGCATGGGCCGGCACCGCTCGGTCGCCCTGTGGTGCGCCGGGCTCGTCCTTGCCATGGTCGGCGCCGCCTATGCCGCCGTGCCGCTCTACCGCCTGCTATGCCAGGCGACCGGCTTCGACGGCACCCCCCGCGTCGCCTCCAAGCCGTCCGACACCGTGCTCGACCGCACCGTGACCATCCGCTTCGACGCCAACGTTGCCCCGGACCTGCCGTGGAGCTTCGGGCCGGTGGAGACGACCACCAGGGTCAAGATCGGCGAGAACACGCTGGCGTTCTACCGCGCCACCAACACGTCGGACCGTCCCGTCTGGGGCATGGCGACCTTCAACGTCTATCCCGAGCAGGCGGCTCCGTTCTTCAACAAGATCCAGTGCTTCTGCTTCACCGAGCAGCTGCTCAAGCCCGGCGAGAGCGTGGAGATGCCGGTGAGCTTCTTCGTCGACCCGCAGATGGTCGACGACAAGAACGCGCGCGGGATCAGCCAGATCACGCTGTCCTATACGTTCTACCCTACCGCACCGCCCAAGTCCGGCGTGGCGGGCGGGGCCGGCAATCCTGCGACACCGGAAGCGGTGCAACGCAAGGGGCAGGCGGGATAGAGTCACGATCACGATGCGCGCAGGCAGCCTGGCCCAGGGCACGGCTGCGGCAGTGGGGACCAGGGAGCGATATTGATGGCCGACTCGCACGCCAAGCATCACGACTATCATCTGGTGAACCCCAGCCCCTGGCCGGCCGTGGGCTCGGTGTCGGCCTTCATCACCGCGGTCGGGCTCATCATCTGGATGCGGTCCATGGGCGGCGGCGGCGGCCTCTTCGGGGTCAAGGGGCCCACCGTTTTCTTCGTCGGCGTGATGGGCCTCGCCTACACCATGTTCATGTGGTGGCGCGACGTGATCAAGGAGGCGCACGGCGGCGACCACACGCCGGTCGTGCAGCTGCACCTGCGCTACGGCATGATCATGTTCATCGCTTCGGAGGTGATGTTCTTCGTCGCCTGGTTCTGGGCCTATTTCGACGCCGCGCTGTTCCCCGGCGCGGTCTATCCCATCGACATCACGGCTCCCAACGGCACGGTTGAGGCGAGCAAGGAAGTGTTCGGCATGGTCCAGCGCGACGCCCTGTTCGGCGGCCACTGGCCGCCCAAGCCCGCCGAGGTGGCCGAGACCAGCGGCTACTTCCACGGCACCTTCGACCCCTGGGGCCTGCCGCTGGTCAACACGCTGATCCTGCTCACCTCGGGCACCACGGTGACGTGGGCGCACCACGCGCTGCTCGAGAACGACCGCCGCGGCCTGGTGTGGGGTCTGGTGCTGACGGTGGTGCTCGGCATCCTCTTCACGGCCTGCCAGGCCTACGAGTACGCGCATGCCGGCTTCAGCTACGCCGGCCACATGTACGGCTCGACGTTCTTCATGGCCACCGGCTTCCACGGCGCGCACGTCATCATCGGCACGCTGTTCCTGACGGTGTGCCTGCTGCGTGCATTGGCGGGACATTTCACGCCGAAGCAGCACTTCGGCTTCGAGGCGGCGGCTTGGTACTGGCACTTCGTCGACGTGGTGTGGCTGTTCCTCTTCATGTGCATCTACGTGTGGGGCGCAGGGACGCCGGCGCCGCACTGATCGGGTCGGCGCCGGCCCGACACGAGGCAGCCGGTGCAGCGCGTCGGGTCTGTGCCGGGCGACCCGGCCCATGATTGCCGCGCAAGCCGCGGAGTGGCCGCATGGCTGAGAGCACTCCTGCCGTCTCCGTGGTCGCGGCCGGCCTGCGCGCCGTGTGCCCGCGCTGCGGCAAGGGACCTCTGTTCCGCAGCGGGCTGGTGCTGCGCGACAAGTGCAACGGCTGCGGCCTGGGCTACGCGTTCGTCGACTCCGGCGATGGGCCCGCGGTGTTCGCAATCTTCATCCTGGGCTTCGTCATCCTCGGGGGCGCTCTGATCGTCGAGTTCCGGCTGCACCCTCCGGCGTGGGTTCACGTGGTCCTGTGGGGCATTCTGACGCCGCTCGCCGCCTTCTTCCTGCTGCGCGTTCTCAAGGCGACGCTGATCGCCCTGCAGTTCAAGCACAAGGCCGAGGAAGGCCGTCTGGGCCTCAATTGAGAGCCGTTTTCAGACGTCTGCGACAGGCGGGCCTTGTCTGGCCCACGCTGCTTGCGCTCGCGGGCCTCGCCGTGCTGATCGGGCTCGGCACATGGCAGATGAGCCGCAAGGCCTGGAAAGAGGGTCTGCTTGCCCAGATCGCCGAGCGCGCCAGGGCGTCGCCCGTCCCGCTCGCCGAGGCCCTGCGCCGCTGGCGCGAGACTGGCGATGTGGAATACCTGCACGTCCGCATCGCCGGCCGCTTCCGACACGAGGCCGAGCGGCACGTCTTTGCCATCGACGAGAGGCTGGGACCGGGATTCCATGTCTACACGCCGCTGGAAACGCCCGAGGGACAGCTCGTGCTCGTCAACCGCGGCTTCGTGCCCGACCGGCTTGCGGATCCCGCGCTGCGGCCGCAGGGGCAGGTTGCAGGCGATGCGGTCCTGACGGGGCTCGCGCGCCGGCCGCAAGCCCGGCCCCGGTTCACCCCTGAGAGCGATACGACGCGTAACGTGTTCTACTGGCCGGATTTCGCCGGCATGCAGGCCTCGCTGCGGGCCGTCGGCCAGGGGCGGCAGGTGGTGCCGTTCTTCGTCGAGGCGGATGCACAGCCCGCCAACCCGGGCGGGCTGCCCAAGGGCGGGGTGACGCGGCTGATGCTCCCCAACCGCCACCTGGAGTACGCGCTCACCTGGTACGGCCTGGCGCTGACGCTGGTCGGCGTATTCGCGGCCTTCGCCCGCACCCGCCTGCGGTCGGTCGCATAGCGCTGCGGGGCTCACTCCATCCCGCGAAGATCGCGGCCGCGCGCTGACGCGAGCCCGGGCAGGTTCACGGCGCATGGCGCAGCCGCAGGCATTTCTGATCGTCGTTCAAGTTTACCAGCACATTTCCTCATCGGGCGCCCTTTGCGCGCCTTGTTCGGCCCTCGTGCGCGGCCTAGGGTGCAACCGAGCTCAGCCCACGCAAACTCCAGCCCAGGCGCCCATCCATTGCGATACGTCAGCACCAGAGGCGAGGCCCCGGAGCTCTCCTTCGAGGATGCGCTGATGGCGGGCCTTGCCCGCGACGGCGGGCTCTACATGCCCGAGGCTTGGCCGCGGCTGTCGCCCGAGGCGATCGCCGGCTTTGCGGGCCGGCCGTTCCACGAGGTGGCGGTGGCGCTGCTCGAGCCGTTCGCTGGCGGCGCCATCCCGCGGCCCGAGCTCGTCGCCATGGCCCGCGACGCCTATGCCCGCTTCGGTCACCCGGCCGTCACGCCGCTCGTGCAGATCGACCGCAGCCTGTGGGTTCTGGAGCTGTTCCATGGTCCGACGCTGGCCTTCAAGGACGTGGCCATGCAGCTTCTGGCGCGGCTGATGGACCGCGTGCTCGCCGCCCGCAGTGCCCGCGTCACCATCGTGGCTGCGACCTCCGGCGACACCGGCGGCGCGGCGATCGAGGCCTTCCGCGGCTCGGCTCGCGTCGATGCCGTCGTGCTGTTTCCGCTGGGTCGCATCTCCGACGTGCAGCGGCGCATGATGACGACGCCGCCCGAGGCCAACGTGCATGCCGTTGCCATCGAGGGCACGTTCGACGACTGCCAGGCGCTGGTGAAGGCCATGTTCGGGGATCTGCCCTTTCGCGACCGCCTGCAGCTCGCCGCCGTCAACTCCATCAATTGGGGCCGCATCGTCGCCCAGCTCACCTACTACTTCGCCGCCGCCGCCGCGCTCGGCAGCCCGCACCGGCCGGTGGTGTTCTCGGTGCCGACCGGCAATTTCGGCGACGTGTTCGCCGGCTACGCCGCGCGCGCCATGGGCCTGCCCACCGAACGGCTGGTGATCGCCACCAACGAGAACGACATCCTCTACCGGGCCTGGAGCACCGGCCTCTACACGCTCGCCGACGTCGTTCCCACCTCCTCGCCGTCCATGGACATCCAGGTCTCCTCCAACTTCGAGCGCTTCCTGTTCGAGGCCTCGGGCCGCGACGGTGCCTACGTGCGGGCCAAGATGAACGGCCTGCGCCAGAGCCGGTCGATCGGCCTCGGCGACGTCATCGTGCCCTATCGCGAGAGCTTCGCCGCCGAGCGCGTGGACGAGGCTGCGGTGGCCGACTGCATCAGGCGCGTGCGCCGCGAGAGCGGCTACCTGCTCGATCCGCACTCGGCCTGTGCGGTCGTCGCCGCGCGCAGAACCATGACGTCGCAGATGCAGGGCATCCCGCACGTCGCACTGGCTACCGCGCACCCCGCCAAGTTCCCCGAGGCCATGGAGCGGATCGCCGGCGAGCGCCCCGCCCTGCCGCCGCGGCTCGCATCGCTGCTGACGGCGCCGGAGCGCGTCACCGTGCTCCCCAACGAGCTTGCCGCCGTCGAGCGCTTCGTCGAAGAGCGGGCAGGAAGCCGGCGAGGAGCAGCAGCATGAGCACCAACGTGACCAGGCTCGGCAACGGCCTGCGCGTCGTCTCCCACCACATGCCGCACCTGGAGACCGTGTCGCTCGGCGTGTGGGTGGCGGTCGGTGCACGCCACGAGACGCTCGGCGAGCACGGCATCTCGCACCTGCTCGAGCACATGGCCTTCAAGGGCACCGAGCGCCGCAGCGCCACCGACATCGCCGAGGAGATCGAGGCGGTGGGCGGCGAGCTCAACGCTGCCACCAGCCTGGAGACCACCGCCTACTTCGCCCGCATGCTCAAGGGCGACCTGCCCATCGCCCTCGATATTCTGGCCGACATCCTGCAGATCCCGCGCTACGCCCAGGAGGAGCTGGAGCGCGAGCGCGAGGTGATCCTGCAGGAGATCGCTGCCACCCGCGACAGCCCCGACGAGCTGGCCTACGAGCTGCTGCAGGACGCAGCCTTTCCGGACCAGGCCATCGGCCGGCCGATCCTCGGCACCACCGAGAGCGTGGCACGCTTCGCCGCCGATGACCTGCGGGCCTTCCTCAAGGCCAACTACGGCGCCGCCCGCATGGTGCTGTCGGCTGCCGGCAACGTCGACCACGGCGCGCTCGTGCGCCACGCTGAGGCCCTATTCGGCGGCCTCAATGGCGGTACGGGGAGCCGATTCGAACCGGCTCGCTATGTCGGCGGCACGCGCACCTCGCCCAAGCCGTTCGAGCAGAGCCACCTGGTCCTGGCGTTCGCAGGACCGTCGTATCGCGGGCAGGATTTCTACATCGCCCAGGTGTTCTCCGGGCTGTTCGGCGGCGGCATGTCGTCGAGGCTGTTCCAGGAGGTGCGGGAGCGCCGGGGGCTTTGCTATGCGATCTATTCGAGCTGCTGGGCGTTGGCCGACACGGGGCTATTCGTGATTCACGCGGCGACGGGGCCGGAGATGCTGGGCAAACTGATCGATGTCGTCGGCGAGCAGCTGGTCGCCGCCGCCGCCGAGAAGCCGGGCGAGGCCGAGTTGGCCCGCTCCAAGGCGCAGCTGAAGGCAGGCCTGCTGATGGGGCTGGAAAGCTCCTCGGCGCGCGCCGAGCAGATGGCGCGCCAGCTGCTGCTGTTCGACCGGCTGATGGATGCACCCGAGCTGATCGAGCGCATCGACAGCGTAACCGCCGAGGACGTGCGCGATCTCGCCGCCAAGCTCGTGAGCGGCTCGCCGCCTTCGGTTGCCGTGGTCGGAGCGGGCCGCAAGGGCGAGGCGTTCGCCCGCCGCGCGGCTGAGCGCGCGGTGCATGCGTGAGACGGAAAGAGCGGGCGCCGCGACCGGTGCCCGGGGCGCAAAGGGGGACGAGATGGCCTTCCTGAGATCCACCCAGATCGACGCCGAGGCCGAGGTCAGCGGGCGGCAGGTCGTGCTGCGCCACCCGACCATGGCCGACTACGCCGCTTGGGCCGAGCTCAGGGCGCAGAGCCGGCAGCACCTCACACCCTGGGAGCCGCAGTGGTCGCGCGACGAGCTCGCCCGCTCGGCCTACCGCCGGCGGCTGCGCCAGTATCAGCGTGAGCTCAAGGAGGACCTGGGCTACGCCTTCCTGATCTTCCGCCAGGCCGACGGGGTCCTGCTGGGCGGCCTCAGCATCTCCAACGTGCGCCGCGGCGTCGCCCAGGCCGCCGCCATCGGCTACTGGATCGGCCGGCCGCACGTCGGCCGCGGCCACATGACGGACGCCGTCAAGGCCATCGTACCGTACGCATTCGGCACGCTCGGACTGCACCGCCTGGAGGCCGCCTGCCTGCCGCACAACACCGCCTCGGCGCGCGTGCTCGAGAAGGCCGGGTTCAGGCGGGAGGGGCTCGCACGCCGTTACCTGAGGATCGACGGCGTCTGGCAGGATCATGATCTCTACGCCCTGCTGCAGGACGACGTGCAGGGCTGAGAGGACGGGGCTCGATGGGACGGCATGCCAGGTCCGGCCGGGGGAGGCACGCGCGAGCCTGGTGCGCCAGCCGCCTGCTGCCGCTCGGCCTGCTCGTCCTCGGTCTGCTGCTGCAGATGCCGTCGGCCCACGCGCTCAAGGCCATCGCCGTCGGCAACGATGCCGATCGCATCGAGATCACGGCGCTGGGCGAGGCCCACGAAGGGCGAGGCGACACCCTGCAGATCGAGACCGCGCCCGGGGCGGACGGCATCGGCGGGCGCATGTCGGTGCGGGCGACCACGCCCGGCACCAGCCCGACCTGGTTCGTGTTCGCGCTCACCAACGCCACCGACAAGCCCATCGAGCGCTGGCTGGTGGCCGACCGCTACGGCAGCGTCGGCTCCGGAGTGGTGTGGCCCGACCTCGACGCCCGGCGCATCGATGCCGTCACGCCGTCGGTGGGCTACGTGCCCGAGCGCATGAAGAACGACCGCGCGGACGTGTTCCGCCTCACCCTCGAGCCCGGACAGACGGTGACGTTCGCGGCGGAGCTCGCCTCCGACCGCTTCGCCCGGCTCTACCTGTGGAAGGCCATCGAGTACGAGCAGAAGGCGCGCGACCGGCAGCTCTTCAACGGCATCCTGCTCGGCATCACCGGCCTGCTCGCCATCTTCCTCACCGCCGTGTTCGCGGCCAACCACAAAGCCATCTTCCCGACGGCCGCCATCTTCACCTGGTGCGTGCTCGCCTATCTGTGCGTCGACTTCGGCTTCTGGCACAAGCTCTTCAACGTGCGGCCCGAGGAGAATGCGCAGTACCGCGCCGCCACCGAAGCGGGCATGGCGGCGACGCTGCTGATCTTCCTCTACACTTTCCTTCGGCTCGGCGCCTGGCACAGCTTCGTGCGCATGCTGGCGGTGCTGTGGATCACGGCGCAGCTGGCTCTGGTCGCCGTGGCGTTCCTCGACCCGCGGCTCGCCGCCACCTTCGCCCGCCTCTCCAGCATTCTCATCGCCTTCACCGGCGCGGCGCTGACGCTGTTTCTGGCGCTGCGCGGGCAGGACCGCGCCCTGTCGCTGGTGCCGACTTGGCTGCTCCTGCTGGTGTGGCTGTTCGGGGCGGGCGTCATTTTCACCGGCAGGTTGTCGGGCGACATCGTCGTTTTCGGCCTGACCGGCGGGCTCGTGCTGATCGTCGTGCTGATCGGCTTCACCGTCACGCAGTATGCATTCCGCTCGACCGAGCCGCTCTACGGCACCCAGCCCGGCGAGCAGCAGGTGCGGTCGCTCGCGGTCGACGCCGCCGGCGCCGGCGTGTGGGAGTGGCTGGAGCGGCGGGACGAGATCAAGGTGAGCCCCGTCATCGATGCCATCCTGGGACTGAAGCCGGGCGAGCTGTCGAGCAAGACCGACGACT
>DASRDL010000571.1:0-2521 GCA_035652635.1 Hyphomicrobiaceae bacterium
AACTTGGCGAAGCGCTCCGGGGCCGGCACCGGGGCCGCAGCGAGCATGGCTTCGGCGCGCGCCAGTCCCTTCAACAGCAGCCCGTCCCCGACCACGGCCTCGGGCCAGCCCGCCTTGCGCAGTCTGCCCAGGTCCGGTCGCAGCGTGACGCCGGCGTTGATCAAGGACCCGCCGCCCAAGCCCGATGCGCCGAACACGGTCAGCCCTTTGCCGACCGACAGATAGTAGAGCCCGGCCGGATCGCCCAGCTTCACCCGGCCGGTCAGGCGCAAGGTCCTGAGCCGCGCCTTGCCCGTGGTCGGAAAGTCACCGGGCCGCCAGAGCCGCCCCTGCTCGAGGACCGCCAGCCGCAGCCCCATGCGCGCGAGGCGGGAGGCCGCGACGCCGCCGCCGTAGCCGGAGCCGATGACGACTGCATCGTAGGTCGGCATCAGTTGGTCGGCCGTCTTCACTGGAACGACCATTGCACGCCCGATCCGCGCGGAAAGGAATCGTTCTCGCCGCCGCTACGGATAGGGCACGCAGCGGCCGATGCCCACTGGTGCGGGGAGATTCCCGGCGGTCGCGTGTCGTCGCGGCTACGGCCTGGCGATGCGCGTGAGGCCGCCCATGTAGGGCTGGAGCGCGGGCGGGATGGCCACCGAGCCGTCCTCCTGCTGGTAGTTCTCCAGGATGGCGATCAGCGTGCGCCCCACGGCGAGGCCAGAGCCGTTGAGCGTGTGCACGAACTCGGTGCCCTTGCCGCCCTTGGGGCGATAGCGCGCGTTCATGCGCCGGGCCTGGAAATCGCCGCACACGGAGCAGGAGGAGATCTCGCGGTAGGTGTTCTGGCCCGGCAGCCACACCTCGATGTCGTAGGTCTTCTGCGAGGCGAAGCCCATGTCGCCGGTGCACAAGAGCATGACGCGGTAGGCGAGGCCGAGGCGCTTCAAGACTTCCTCGGCGCACGCCGTCATGCGCTCGTGCTCGGCTGCGCTCTGGTCGGGCGTGGTGATGGAGACGAGCTCCACCTTGGAGAACTGGTGCTGGCGGATCATGCCGCGCGTGTCGCGGCCGGCGGCGCCGGCCTCGGCGCGGAAGCAGGGCGTGTAGGCCGTCACACGGATCGGCAGCTCCGCCTCGTCGGTGATCTTCTCGCGCACGAGGTTGGTGAGCGGCACCTCGGCGGTTGGGATGAGCCAGAGGTTCCCTCCTATCGCCTGGCCCTCAAAACGGAGATCCAAGAGGGAGTTCAGTTCTTGTTGGTTATTCTCCTTTCTCGCCTGCTCCACTCTGTTAAGAAATGAAAGCTCGATCGACCGCAAGTGGCCTCTGCTTCCGGCTGGCCCGGCATAAGCCGCAAACTGGTCGTCGGCAAATTTCGGCAATTGGGCGGTCCCAAACATCACCTCGTCGCGCACGAGATAGGGCGGCATGATCTCGGTGTAGCCGCCGATGCCGTCCTTCTCCGGCGCGGTGTGCAGGTCGAGCATGAACTGGGCGAGCGCACGCTCGAGCCTGGCCAGCTGGCCCTTGAGCACCACGAAGCGGGCGCCCGACAGCTTGGCCGCGGTCTCGAAGTCCATGAGCCCCAGCGCCTCGCCGATCTCGAAGTGCTGCTTGGGGTTGTTGGTCCAGGCGAGCTTGGGCGGCACGCCGACGCGGCGCACCTCCTTGTTGCCCGTCTCGTCCGTGCCCTCTGGCACGTCGTCCAGCGGCAGGTTGGGTATGACGGAGAGCGCCTCGTGCAGCTTCTGGTCTGCGGCCCTCTGCTCCTCCTCGCCCTTGGCCAGCGTCTCCTTGAGTGCATTGACCTCGGCCATCAGCGCCGCCGCCTTGGCCTCGTCCCTGGCCTTCTTGGCGGCGCCGATCTCCTTGGACGCCGCGTTGCGCCGCGCCTGCGCCTCCTGCAGGCGGGTGACGATCCGGCGCCGCGCCTCGTCGAGGGCGATCAGCTCGGCCGCAAACTTCACATCGCTGCCCGGCGCCAGCCCGCGCTTGCGCAAGCCCGCGTCGAACGCCTCGGGGTTGTCGCGTATCCACCTGATGTCGAACACGGGGGCCTGCCTCTCGCTCCAACCTCACCCTGCTTGCGTCATCTCGGCGAAGGCCGGGACCCATGCACCGGGCAGCTGCCGCTCGCGTTGCGGCCGACCATCCGCTTACCCGTGCGGAGACGTGTCCTGGGTTCCGGCCTGCGCCGGAATGACGTTTGCTGAAACGGGCGCGACCATATGTGCCCGCCGCCGCCTCGTCCAGAGCACGGCGCTGCGATGGAGGGTGACTACCCGCCGGCCGCCTGCGCCGCCTCCTTGGCCGCGCGCGCCTTCTCCACCCGCACCACCGCCAGGATGGCCGCCTCGTAGAGCAGGATGGTGGGGAGCGCCATGGCGACCATGCTGAACGGATCGGGCGGGGAGAGGACGCCGGCGGCTCCGGTGATGGCGACGATGGCGTAGCGGCGGAAGTCGCGCAGGTTCTGCGCGCCGATGATGCCGGCCTGCGCCAGCAGGGTGAGCACCACGGGCAGCTGGAACATGAT
>DASRDL010000572.1:0-2303 GCA_035652635.1 Hyphomicrobiaceae bacterium
GCCGCCGACGGCGAGGCGCGAGGCATCGCGGCCGAGCTCGGCGATGGCCGTCGCCGCCCATCGCGTAGCGGCGAGGCAGTCGTCGTAGGCGGCGGGAAAGCGGGCCTCGGGCGGCCGGCGGTAGTCGACGCTCAGCACCACCGCGTCGAGCTCGATCGACAGCGTGCGCGCCAGCCGGTCGTGGGTGAAGAGGTCGCCCGCCACCCAGCCGCCGCCGTGGAAGTAGACGAGCGTGGGCGCCGGCAGACGCGCCGGCCGGTAGACGCGCGCCGCGATCGGGCCGGCCGCACCCGGGACGGTCAGGTCGGCGACGGCGGCCGGCTGCGGCAGAGGCGCGTCCTTGCGCGACTCGGCCAGCGCCACCAGCTCCGCGCGCGCCCGCTCGGGCGTGAGATTGGCCGCGTCCTTGAGCGGCAGCAGAGGCAGGATCTTCTCGATGTCGGGATCGACGCGGGGCTTCACGGGCTTCCTCCAGGCATGTTGTCGATTGGCGAGTCTCGCGGCGGCGGGGCGAGCCGCCGTCAGCGTCCCACGCGCCAGCCGACCTCGGTTGCGAACTTGTCGAAGAACTCGGGGGTGTAGGCCTCCTCGGGCGCCTGGCGCACGCGCCGGTCGAGCTCGTGCGCGTCCTCACCCACCAGGATGCGCCAGCGCCCGGCCTTGACGCCGTCGAGGATCACGCTGGCCGCGGCGGCGGCAGTCATCGGCGCCTGCTCCAGGAAGGTGCGGGCGCGCTCAGCGGCCAGGCGCTCGATGTCGGCATCCGACACCTGCGACAGGTCCTTGCCGCCGGCTGCCAGCCGTGCCCGCAGCTGCGCGATCTCCTCGCGGCTCATGGCGTCGGACTGGGTGTTGAACTGGATCTTGCGCGAGTTGGAGACGATGGAGGTGCCGATGTGCCCCGGCATCACCACCGAGCACTTGATGTGCGGCGCATTGACGGCGAGGTCGGCGATCAGCGCCTCGGTGAAGCCCTTGACCGCGAACTTCGCCGCGCAATAGGCCGTGTGCGGCACACCCGGGCCGATCGAGGCCCAGAAGCCATTGACGGAGCTGGTGTTGACGATGTGGGCCGCGTCGGCCTTCATCAGCATCGGCAGGAAGGCGCGGGTGCAGAAGTAGACGCCGCCCCAGCAGATGTTGAAGGTCCGCTCCCACTGCTCGCGCGTGTTGGTGAAAAGGCTCCCGCCGCCGCCGATGCCGGCGTTGTTGAAGAGCAGCTCGAGCCGGTCGGTGGCGTGCTCGCGCGCCACCGCGTCGCGAAAACGCTGCACCTGGGCCTCGTCGGACACGTCGGCCACGTGGGCGCTCACGCGCGTGCCGGGCGCCGGGCGCGCCTCCTCGCACAGCCGCCGGGTCTCGTCCATGGACGGGGCGGACACGTCGCACATGGCGACGCTGCACCCCTGCGCCGCCAACTGTCGCACCAGCTCCCGGCCCATGCCCGAGCCGCCGCCCGTCACCACCGCCAGCTTGCCGGCCAGGTTCTGCATGTCTCTCCACCTCGCGGCGCGCCTGCCGCTCCCCATGGAGGGGCTGCGCGTCGCCCAAGCTTCCGGGATTAGCGGGAGAAGGTCAACGCGTGATGCGGGCGCGTGATGCGGGCAGGTGCTGTCATGCCGGAATTTCGCGCAAGCAAAATTCCGGGACGACAACGCGCGAGCGGAAAGCGTCACTCCGCCGCGAGCGGCTTGGGCCAGCGATGCGCCTCGCTCGCCGGCGGGGCGATGGGCGCGGGCGCGGCGGCCGGGGCTGCCGCCTCGTCCATCGGCCCGACGAAGCGCGAGAAGATGCGCCAGCCGAGCCTGGCGATGTCGTCCATGACGGCGAACACCGCCGGCACGAATACCAGCGACAGCAGAGTCGACGACATGAGGCCGCCGATCACGGCAATCGCCATGGGCGAGCGGAACTCGCCGCCCGAGCCCACGCCGTAGGCCGACGGCAGCATGCCGCCGATCATGGCAATGGTGGTCATGACGATGGGGCGCGCACGCTTGCGCCCGGCATCGACGATGGCCTCGGCGCGGGAGATGCCGCGCTTCATCTCCTCCACCGCGAAGTCGACCAGCATGATGGCGTTCTTGGTGACGATGCCCATCAGCATGAGGATGCCGATCACCACCGGCAGGCTGATGGGCCGCCCCGTCACCGCCAGCGCCACGATGGCGCCGCCGATCGACAGCGGCAGCGAGAACAGGATGGTGATGGGCTGCAGGAAGCTGCCGAACAGCAGCACGAGCACGGCGAACACCATCATGATGCCGGCGCCCATGGCCTTGGCGAAGCTCTCGAACACCTCG
>DASRDL010000573.1:0-5917 GCA_035652635.1 Hyphomicrobiaceae bacterium
TAGCCCGGGGCATCGAGGGAGGCCACGCCGATGAGGCGGCGCAGCTCCGCCACGGTCACGGCCCCGCCGCCCAGCAGCTCCATGAGCGTCGGCATGGCGAGGAACACCATCATGGCCCAGATCGCGCCCACCACGCCGGCCCTGACGCCGAGGCGCAGGAAGTGCCGCTCGAACTCGCGGGCGATGAAACGGTCGGTGGCGCCGACGAAGTGCAGCACCTCGACGATCTCGCGGTTGGAGGCCATGGCGCTGCGGGTGGCCGAGACGATGATGGCGGTGGTGGCGGCGCCGACCAGCAGCAGGATGGCCAGGCCTCCGAGAGCAAACGAGCGGGTGATGGTGCGGATCTGCTGCTGCCAGCGGCGATGGTCGTCGAGCGACACGCCCTTGAACCTGGCCCCGAGCGCCGTGCGCAGGCCATCGAGTTCCGGCGGCTGGGCGCGGTCGAGCTCCAGAGCGATGAGGCGCGGCACCGGCAGCGTGGCCAGCGCCTCCGTCTGGCCGAGCCACGGCTCCAACAGCTGCGCCGTATCCGCCATGCCGAGCGGGCGCACGGTGGCGATGCCCGGCTGGCCGGCCAGAAACTTGACGACCTCGGCAACGGTCGCGTCGACGTCGGAGCGTTCCTTCGCCTCCACCTGCACCGTCACCTCGCTGGCGATGTCGCGCAGCCAGGCCGAGGCGGACTGGTTCATCATGTAGACCGCGCCGGCCGTAAGGCAGGCGAGGAAGCACATGATGGTGATCACCAGCGTGAGCGAGCGGCCGGTGACCGAGCCCGCCGGCACGATGGGTGCCGAGGTCTGGCCGGGCTCGTTGCGCCGCGAGGCCGTACGCTTGCGGCTGCCGGCGGCATCGACCTTGGGCGGCGGGCCGGTCCGGGGCGGCGCGCTGTACGGCACGCTGTAGGGGTCGTGCTCCAGGGTCGGCTGCCCGACCGGCCTGTCATACGATCCGGACATGGCCATCATGCAGCTCCAGGCGCGGCGCCTTGGTCTGCCGCATCAGCTGGTGGTCGTGGGTGGCGATGACCACGGACGTGCCCAGCCTGTTGAGCTCGATGAAGAGACGCAACAGCCGGCGCGCCATCTGCGGGTCGACGTTACCGGTCGGTTCGTCGGCCAGCAGCAGCTCGGGCTTGTTGATGACGGCGCGGGCGATGGCAGCGCGCTGCTTCTCGCCGCCCGACAGCACGTGAGGGTAGGAGTACATGCGATCGCCGAGCCCGACCCATTGCAGCAGGTCGGTCACGTCCTCCTTGTAGTCGGACACCCGCTTACCCGTGACGCGCAAGGGCATGGCCACATTTTCCCAGGTCGTCAAGTGATCGAGCAGCCTGAAGTCCTGGAACACGATGCCGATCCGGCGCCGCAGCTGGGCGCGTTTGGCCGGCGACACGCGGCTTATGTCCTGTCCCAGCACGTAGATCTGGCCGCGCGTCGCCTGCATGGACATGAACAGCAGGCGCAGCAGCGACGTCTTACCCGACCCCGAGGGCCCGGTGAGGAAGTGGAAGGAGCCGGGCCGCAGGTGAAACGTCACGTCGCGCAGCGCCTCGTGGCCGTTGGGATAGATGAGGGCAATGCCGTTCAGTCTGATCACGCTCTCTCCGGGGTTTCGGCAGGGTGGCTGCTGACCGGGTGAACGCCCTCATTTTGCGCAAGCCGGAAGGCGGCATCAATCGTTCAGGATTGTGGCGGGCTGATGGGCCGCACGGCGCCGTATACTTTCGCGCGCCGCCCGCGGGCCTCTCTGCTATGTAGTTGCTGCAGGTTTCCCCCGAGTCGCGAGCCCGAGTGCGCCAGCATGGCCGACTCACCGCCCGGACCAGAGACCATCGAGGTCATCTTCTCCTCCGAGAGGATCGCCGCGCGAATCGATGCCCTCGCCCGAAGCATCGCCGCGCTGGGGCTCGACCGCCTGCTGGTTGTGGCCGTGCTCAAGGGCAGCTTCGTGTTCGCCGCCGACCTGATCCGGGCTCTTCACCGGGCCGGCCTCTCGCCCGAGATCGATTTCATCTCGCTGTCGAGCTACGGCGAGGCCACCAGCTCGTCGGGCCGCGTCGGGATTGTGCGCGACCTCGAGACCGACGTCGCCGGGCGCAACGTCCTCATCGTCGACGACATTCTCGAGTCGGGGCGCACTCTGGCCTACGCCCGCGACCGAATCATCGAGCGCGGCGCGGCGCGGGTCCTCACCTGCGTGCTGCTCGACAAGCCGGTGGCGCGGGCGCGCAGCATCGCGGCCGACTTCTGCGCATTCGAGTGCCCCAACGTGTTTGTGGTAGGCTATGGCATGGACCTCGCGCACCGCTACCGCGAGCTGCCGTTCGTGGGGCGCCTGATGCGGGAGTGAGTGGGCGGGCGTCGGGTGCGGGCGAGAGCGGCCGATGTGGGCGTCACCCGCGAGACCCGGCTGCCGCCGGCGGTGCAGCAGCGGAGGAACCCGAGATGGCACGCATCCTTCTGGCCGAGGACGACGCGGCAGCCCGCGATCTCGTGCAGCGCGCGCTGGGACTGGAGGGACACGACGTGATCGTGACCCAGGACGGGCTGGAGGCGCTCGAGAAGATGCAGGCCGGGTCGGCCCGAATCGATCTCCTCATCACCGATGTTCAGATGCCGGGTCTCGACGGCATCTCGCTGGTGGAGAAGGTTCTCGCCGCCAACCCCAGGCTGCGGGTGGTGCTGATGTCGGGCTTTGCCGACGAGCTCGACCGGGCCGAGCACCTGAAGGCCAGGATCACCCGCATCATCACCAAGCCGTTCACGCTCGAGCAGATCCGCTCGGCGGTACGGGCTGCCTTGAGCTAGGCACAAAGGCACCGGGGGGCCGGCCGGGGTCCCGCGGCGATAGGCGGACGGCTTGCACGAGGTCCCATTATCACCCAAATTCCCCGCCAGTTAGCTGCAGCGACGGGGGCCCCTGGACAGCCGCCGCGGGGTGAACGAGCCCATGGCGATCACGATGGACGGGCGCGGTGCGCCCTGGGGCACAGGCCCCAGGGAAAGGCCGGAGGCCATCACGCGCGACCGCGCTTTCCGCCGCGCCCGCAGCCACACCCGCGTGGTCAAGGCCCTGCGCGTGGCGCTGCCGGCCGGTGCGGTTTTCCTTTCCATCTACTACGCGCTGACGTTGGGGGCGAGCTGGCAGCTGGGGGCGGGCCGCCTCAAGGTCGAGGACATCCGCCTCACCGCCGACGACCTCACCATGAAGAACCCGAAGTACTTCGGGTTGACGAAGGACGGCGGCAGCTACGAGGTGCGTGCCCAGCAGGCCATACTCGAGTTCAGCAAGGATGCACCGGTGAAGCTCATCGGCATCGACGGAGACCTGCACCAGCCCAACAACGTCGTCACCAGGCTCAAGGCCAAGCGGGGCACGCTCGACAATGCCAAGAGCGAGTTGGAGCTTTTCGACGGCATCGAGATCGATGCGTCCAACGGCATGAAGGTACGGCTGTCGCGGGCCAGGGTCTTCTCCAAGGAGCACAAGGTCGTCTCCAAGGAGCCGGTCGACCTCGTGATGCCGACGGGCAGGGTGCAGGGCGCAACGCTCACCCTGCGCACCGACACGCGCGAGGCAACGTTCGTCGGCGAGGTCCGCGCCCACCTCGCGCCCGCCCCGCAGGAGGGCAAGCCGCGGCCCGCCAACACGGCATTCGGGCGCGATGCCAGCCAGCCCGTCGACGTCACGTCCGAGCAGCTCTACGTCAACGATACGAGCAAGACGGCGCTGTTCATGGGCAAGGTCGTGGCGGCCCAGGGCGATGCCACGCTCAAGACGCCGGAGCTGCACATCGCCTACGAGGGTACAGCCGCGGCGGACCTCGCCGGCGGCGCCCAGCAGCAGCCGGGCGAGGCGGCGCGGCTGACGCGCCTCGTCGCCAAGGAGGGCGCCGTCATCACCATGGGCGGGGACCGCCGCATCTCCAGCGACGGCGCCGAGTTCGACGCCAAGGCCGAGACGGCGCTGTTCGTCGGCAACGTGCTCATCAACCAGCAGAAGAACGTGCTGCAGGGCAAGCGCCTGTTCATCGACCGCAAGACCGGCAGGAGTCGCCTCGAAACGCCCGGCGACGGCGACCAGCCGGCCGGCCGCATCGCTGCGACGTTCTACCAGCCCGATGCCAAGACGGGCGCGCAGGCCAAGGCCAAGCGCGGGGGCTCGCCGGCAGCGCAGACCCTGCAGGACGGCATGCTCGGCACCTTCAAGACCGACCCCAACGCGCCCATGGACATCGAGGCCGACACCCTCGAGGTCGACGACAACGAGAAGCAGGCGGTTTTCCACGGCAACGTCAAGTCGCAGCAGGGCGACATCGTCATTCGCACCATCGAGCTCGTCGCCTTCTACTCGGGGCAGGGCGGACTGGGGCTCGCGGCCGGCGGCGACGAGGCGGCCAAGGCCCCATCGCAGATCACCCGCGTCGAGGCCCGGCAGCGCGTGCTGATCACCTCCAAGGACGGCCAGAGCGCCAGCGGCGACTGGGCCACGTTCGACACGAAATCCAACACCGTGCTGATGGGCGACAATGTCGTCGTCTCGCGCGGCAAGGACGTGGTGCAGGGCTCGCGCCTCAAGATCGACCTGACGAGCGGGATGTACCGCTTCGAGCAAGAGGAGCAGCCGGCTGCCCAGGCCGCGCCGGCAACGAGCGCCTCGCCGCCTCAGACATCCGCCGATCCGGCCGGCCGCGCCTGCCCGCCCGGCAAGCAATGTCTGCTGATCTATCCCAAGGAGGCCATGGAGAAGGCCAAGGAGGAGACCGCCAAGCACCTGCCGGGTGCCACCAAGGCGATCGAGGGCTGGCAGCCGAGCACCAGCGCGAGCCCGGCCATGCGGAGCGAGTGAGGCATGCGGCTGTTCTCCTTCAGGTCCAAGCCGATCGAGGCCCGAGCCGGCCGCAGACCCGGCCGGCCGAACGGCCGTCGAGGGCCGGGCCCCGGCCCAGGCGGCGGCACGCCCCGCGGCGGCCCCGGCTGGCTCACCGTGGTCAACGTGCAGAAGACCTACCGCAACCGCATGGTGGTCAAAGGGGTGAGCCTGGAGACGGGCCGCGGCGAGGCCGTCGGCCTGCTCGGTCCCAACGGCGCGGGCAAGACGACCGTCTTCTACATGGTCACGGGCCTCGTCCCGGCCGATGCCGGCCAGGTGACGCTCGATGGGCGCGACGTGACGCGCCTGCCCATGTACCGCCGGGCGCGACTGGGGATCGGCTACCTGCCGCAGGAGGCCTCGATCTTCAGGGGCCTCACGGTGGAGCAGAACATCATGGCCGTGCTGGAGCTGGTGGAGCCCAACCGCAAGCGGCGGCGGGAGCAGCTCGACAGCCTGCTCGAGGAGTTCAACATCACGCGGTTGAGGAAATCGCCCTCGCTGGCCCTGTCGGGCGGCGAGCGCCGCCGCTGCGAGATCGCCAGGGCGCTTGCCAGCCGTCCCTCGTTCATGTTGCTGGACGAGCCGTTCGCGGGCATCGATCCGCTGGCGGTGGGCGACATCCAGCAGCTGGTGCGCCAACTCACCGCACGCGGCATCGGTGTGCTGATCACCGACCACAATGTGCGCGAGACGCTGGACCTCGTAGATCGCGCCTACATCATCTACGACGGGCGGGTCTTAACGCATGGTAACCCCCAGGAAATCATAGCTAACGAAGACGTCCGGCGGGTCTACCTGGGCGATATGTTCGCTTAATGCGGCGACCTTATAACTTGACCCTGTAACACGTCCTGGCGACGATCGGGGCCATCATGGCGCTTGTTCCAAAATTGGAGCTGAGGCAAGGCCAGCAGCTGGTGATGACCCCCCAGCTGCAGCAGGCCATTCGCCTGCTCCAGTTGTCGAACGTCGAGCTGTGCACCTTCGTCGAGGCCGAGATGGAGCGCAATCCGCTCCTGGAACGCGACGAGGTGGC
>DASRDL010000574.1:0-17832 GCA_035652635.1 Hyphomicrobiaceae bacterium
CCGTACATGCCGAGCACCATCTTGTCCGACTGCCACAGGCTGAACAGGTTGATGCCTGCGGCGATGACAAGGGCGATGACCATGCCGCCCGTGCCGCCCACCACGCCGCCCATGGCGACGAGAATGCCCGTCAGCACGGCCAGCAGAAGCCCGGTCTTGGCAAAATTCATCGGCATGGAAGTGAGGTCCTCCAATCGTCTGGCGCCGGCCACCCGGCGCGACCATAATATGGTATCGGTGGCGACGAACAGCCAGTGGGCGGGGCCAGATCACAGGTTGCCAACAGGCTATGGACGAGCAGAAAAAAGACAGCCCCGATAAGGTGTTAACCCCGGAGGCGCGGCGTGCTCTGGCGGAGGCCGAGGAGCGTCGGCGGCTGGCTGACGCGCGCCGGGCGGCCAATCCCCCGCCCAAGGAGGTCGGCGGCCGCGAGGGGCCGGATCCCACCCGCTACGGCGACTGGGAGAAGGACGGCATCGCCTCCGACTTCTGAGCAGGCCTGCTCTGCGAGCGCGGGCCGGGCGTTGCACCGCTCCACGCTCCGTGCGCTAGTTGCCGGCGGCGCACGGCATCTCGAGGAGCATGGCCCATGCAGTACACCACGCTCGGTAGCACCGGCCTCAAGGTCAGCGTGGCGGGGCTCGGCTGCGGCGGCAACAGCCGCATCGGCCTCGGCACCGGATTGAGCGAGGCCCAGTCGGTGGCCCTCGTGCGCGAGGCGCTCGACCTCGGCGTCAACCTGCTCGACACGGCCAATGCCTACGAGACCGAGGGCATCGTCGGCAAGGCCATCCGGGGCCGCCCGCGCGACAGCGTCGTCATCTCCACCAAGAGCCATGCCACCTCCGCGGCGACCGTGCTCGCCAACCTCGACAACTCGCTCAGAGAGCTCGGCACCGACTACGTCGACATCTTCCACCTGCACGGGCTGGGGCCCGCGCGCTACGACGAGGCCATGGCCGACATCGTGCCGGCGCTCTTGCGCGAGAAGGAGAAGGGCAAGCTGCGCCACCTCGCCGTGTCCGAGACCGGCCCGCGCGACCCCGAGCACACCATGCTCGCCCGTGCGCTGGAAGCCGGTGTGTTCGAGGTGTTCATGCTGGGCTTCAGCATGATGCATCAGAACGCGGCCAGGACCATCCTGCCCGGCACACGCGCCAAGGGCATCGGCACGCTGTGCATGTTCGCCGTGCGCAACATCTTCTCCAAGCCGGACGTGTTGAAGCGCACCTTCAAGGAGCTCGCCGCCGAGGGCAAGGTGCCGGCGTCCCTGGCGGCCGAGGACAACCCGCTCTCCTTCCTGGTGCACCAGGGTGGGGCGGAGAGCGTCACCGATGCCGCCTACCGCTTCGCGCGGCACACGCCCGGTATCGACGTGGTGCTGTTCGGCACCGGCAACGCCGCCCACCTGCGCGCCAACGTCGCCTCCATCCTGCGTCCGCCGCTGCCGGCCGCCGACGTGGCCAAGCTGCACCGGCTGTTCGGCCACCTGGTCGGCGTCGGCCTCGACCTGCCGGACCGCATGCAGGCGGCACAGAAGAAGTAGGTCGCGACGCGCGAGCCGGCTTGTTCCCGCGGGCACTGCGCGTTGCCGCGCAGCACGGCGAAATGGCCGCGACGCCTGCGCGCCCGTGGCGCGCAGCTTGCCATTCGCGGAGACGTGAACCCATGTCCGTCAAAGACATGCTGACAGCGGCGCTGTTCAAGCGCGACGAGGCCGGCCGCACCGTGATGTACCCCAACGGTATCGCAGGCCGAGGCTACTTCCTGCCCGACGCCGCCGCCGAGCAGAGAATGCGGCGTATCCTGATGTGGATGGTGATCGGTGCCGGGCTCTACGGCGGCCTCGTCATGCAGGTGCTGACGCTCCGCTACGGCCAGGTGCCCGACTGGACCGGCGAGCCCTGGACGATCGCGCTCTCCGCGCTGGCGGTGCTCGGCATCGGCTATCGCCTGATCGTGCGGCGCCTGACGCGCGGCCTCGCCCTCGCCAATCAGCGCATGGGCGTGCTGGAGGGCCTGCGGCGACAGGCCGAGGCGATGCCGCGCTGGTACCTGTGGTGCATCGCCGTGCTGGCGCCGCCGCTCGCGGCCGGATCGGTGTGGTGGATGGCGGCGTTCGCCTCGATCCCGAACTGCCTCATCGGCCTCGCCGGCACCCTGCTGTTCGGCGTGGCGACAGCCCAGGCCGTCTACGGCCTGCGCCACCGGTCGCTCTCCTAGGCGGGCTCCGGCCCCCTCGAGCCGGCCTGCGACATCGGGCTTCCCTCCGGCGCCTGTTGCCGCATAGCCGCCTCGGCTCCGAGGGGCAGGTGGCAGGCGATCACATGGCCCGGACCCAGCGCACGCAGCGGGGGCTCCACCGTGTCACAGATCGTACCGATGCGGCGTGGGCAGCGGCCCGCAAAGTTGCAGCCCGCCGTGCGGCCGCGCGGGCGCGCATCGAGAGGCAGGCGGATCCGCTCGTGTTCGGAGCGCGCGACCGTCGGAACGGCGGACAGCAGGGCTTCGGTGTAAGGGTGGTACGGCGGCGCCAGGACGCTGTCGCGCGCCCCCGTCTCGACGATGCGTCCGCCGTACATCACGGCTATGCGGTCGGCGAGGTGGGCGACGACGGATATGTCGTGCGAGATCAGCAGATAGGCGACATCGAGGCGATCGCGCAGATCGGCCAGCAGGTTGACGATGGCTGCTTGGACCGAAACGTCGAGCGCCGAGACGGGCTCGTCGCAAACGACGAACTGGGGGTCGGTCGCAATGGCGCGGGCAATGCCGATCCGTTGCTTCTCGCCGCCGCTCATCTGGTGCGGATAGCGGTCGGCATAGTGGGCCGGAAGGCGAACCAGATCGAGCAGGGCGCGGACGCGGGCGGCGATCTCGCCCGCGGGGACGATCCCGAACCGCTGCAGCGGCCGAGCGATTATCTCGCCTGCGGTCTTGCGCGGATTGAGCGAGGAGTCGGGATTCTGGAAGACGATCTGGGCAATGCGCCGCATCGGCACGAGTGCGGCCTGCGGCGTCCGGGTGACGTCCTCGCCGGCAATGCGGATCGTCCCGTCGTCGACATCGATCAGGCGCAGGATGGTGCGCCCGAGGGTCGTCTTGCCGGACCCCGACTCGCCCACGAGGCCCAGCACCTCCCCGCGGGCGATGGCGAGCGACACGCCGTCGATGGCGCGGACGCGGACCGGGCGCATGACAGGTCGCCACCCGTCGAAGGCGAGAGCGGCGAGGCCGCCGGTCAGCGTGAAGGTCTTGGCGATGCGGTCGGCGGCGACGACCGGGTGCGCGGCCGCCGGCTCGCGGCGCGGAGAGACCGGTGGCGGTGCATCGACCGCCAGCCATCCGGTGGCGGCGAGCTCTTCAGCACGGATGCAGCGGACGGCGCGCGAGCTGCCGGCCTCGTCGAGCACTTGCGCCGCACGACATTGCGCCTGCGCGAACGGGCACCGCGGCTCGAAACGACAGCCGGCCGGAAGCCGGCGCAGGTCGGGCAGGCGACCGGGAATAGCGGCCAGGCGCGTCTGGCGTGCATCGAGCCTCGGTATCGCCGCCAGCAGGCCCTTCGTGTACTGGTGAAGCGGGCGTTCGAACACGTCGGATGTCCGGCCGTATTCCACCACTTCGCCCGCATAGAGCACCGCGACATCGTCTGCGATGCGCCGCACCACACCCAGGTTGTGGCTGATGAACAGCATGGACAGGCCGCGTCGCTTCTGCAGCTCCTCCAGAAGATCGAGGATTTGCGCCTCGATGGTCACGTCGAGGGCTGTCGTCGGCTCGTCGAGAATGAGGAAGTCGGGCTCGGCGGCGAGGGCGCCGGCAATCAGCGCACGCTGCCTCATGCCGCCGGAAAGCTCGTGCGGATAGGCGTTGGCGACCGCTGCGGCATCGGCAATGCCGACCTCGCGCAGCAGTTCGATGGCGCGGGCCAACGCGGCCTCCTTGCCGAAGCCCTTGTGGTGAACGAGGCCTTCGCCGACCTGCTCGCCGATCCTGAGCGCAGGATTGAGGACGGAGAAAGGATCCTGGAACACGAGGGCAATGCGCGCGCCGCGCAGGCGCCGGCGGGCTTCCGGCTCCAGCCCGAGCAGGTCGGTTCCTTCGTAGAGGATGCGGCCCGCCGGGATGTGCGCCTCCGACGCCAGCAGCCCCATGACGGCCAGCGCGACCGTGCTCTTCCCGGAGCCGGACTCGCCGACCACGGCCAGCGTGCGGCCCTTGGGAACGGAAAGCGAGACGTCGCTCAACGCCGTGACGATGCCGCCCGGAACGCGGTAGCCGACGGTGAGGCCTTCGATGGAGAGGGTCATGCTCACGCCTTCGCGACCCGGCCCTTGAGGCGCGGGTCCAGCCGCTCGCGCAAGCCGTCGCCGATCAGATTGATGCCGACGACGAGCAGGCACATGGAAAACCCCGGAGCCAGGGCTATCCAGGGTGCCCGGTCGATGAAGGCGCGGGCTTCCGAGATCATCAGGCCCCAATCGGAGCTCGGCGGCTGGGCCCCGAGGCCGAGGAAGCTCAAGGCCGACCCCAGCAGGATGGCATAGGTGACGCGCAGGCTGGCCTCGACGATCAGCGGCGGCCAGGCGTTGGGCAGAATCTCGCGGAAGAGGATGTAGGCCGCGCCCTCCGCCCGCGCACGTGCCGCCTGCACGAATTCCTCGTTGGCAAGCCCGAGCGTGACGCTGCGGGCGACGCGTGCAATGAGCGGCACATAGACGAAGCCGACGGCGACGGCCGTCTTCCACAGTGCCGGCGGCGTGACGGCGAGCACGAGAAGGCCGAGCATGATGGCCGGAATCGCCATGAGCACGTCGGCGACGCGCATGAGCACCTCATCGACCATGCCGCGGAAGTAGCCGGCTGCCAGCCCGACCGGGACCCCGAACAGCACGCTGATGGCGGTGGCACCGATCCCCATGGCGAGGGAGATCCGTCCGCCCATCAGCAAGCGGCTGAGCACGTCGCGGCCGTAGTCGTCGGTGCCGAGCCAGTAGGTCGTGCTGGGCGGCTGGAACCGGGTTCGGATCGAAATCGTGTCCCAGGGATGCGGGGCGATCCACGGCGCCAGCACGCTCAGCAGAACGATGGCGCCGACGATGACGAGGCCGACCTTGAGCTGGGCGGGCATCGGGCGGCGCGGCGGCGCTGCCGCCGGCGCCTCAAGCGACAGTTCGGCCATAGCGGATCTTCGGATTGAGCCAGGCGTAGAGAAGGTCGGCGAGCAGGTTGGCGAAGGCGTAGATGGCGGCCACCACCAGGATGGCGGCCTGCAGCGTGGGGAGATCGCGCTGCTGAATCGAGAACACGAGCAGGCGGCCGAGACCCGGGTAGGCGAAAACGGTCTCGATGACGACGATGCCGCCCATGAGCCGGCCGACGTCGAGAGCGAGCACGGTAATGGTGGGGAGGAGGGCGTTGCGAAGGGCGTGGCGCACGACCACGACGCGCTCGGGCAGGCCCTTCGCGCGTGCCGCCATGACATAGGGGCTCTGCAGCACCTCGATCATGCTCGATCGCGTCAGGCGTGAGACGTGGGCGAGGTGGGCGAATACCAGCGTCATCGTCGGGGCGATGATGTGCTTCAGCCAGATCCAGAAGCCGGCCGACAGCGGCTCGTAGCCCGAAGCCGGCAACCAGCCGAGGTAGGCGGCAAAGACGAGGATGACGACGATCGACCAGAAGAACTCCGGCACGGCGATGCCGAGATAGGTGGCGACCGACACGGCATGGTCGAGCGGCCGGTTGTGGCGCAAGGCGGCGACGACGCCGAGCGAGACGCCGAGGAGCGCAATCAGGGTGAAGGCGGCCACGGCCAAGGTGGCCGACCGCAGGATCGCTTCGGCCAGGATCGGGGCGACGGGACGGTTCATCAGCATCGACTCGCCGAAGTCGCCGGCGATGAACCGCGTGGCCCAGCGCCAGTACTGCACGAGAGCGGGATCGTTGAGCCCGAGCTTGATCTCCAGCGCCTTGACCTGCTCGGGCGGCGCGAACGGACCGAGGATCAGATGTGCGACGCTGGCCGGCAGGATCGACGTGATGGTGAAGACGAGCAGCGATACCGCCACGAGCACGAGAGCGATCAGGAACAGCCGCCGCAGCACATAGCCGGCCATTGTCCGAAGCTTCCCTTTGCTCCCGCCTCCAGGGCTCCCGAGGATCGTGCGCGCGGCCAAACCCGGCGTGGCGCTTCGGCCGAGGACGCAGGAGCGACGGCACCCGCGCCGCCGACGGGCGGCCGTGCCTCAACGCTTGAGCGTCACCTCTTTCAGCTCCAGCCACTGCATCGGCGTGGACTTGAAGTTCTCGACCTCCTTGCGCACGCCGTTCACGTGCGCGGCCGAGTACGCGATGATGCCGGGCACGGTCTCGTTCACGATCTTCTGGAACTCGAGGAAGATCTCCTTGCGCTTTGCCTCCTCGTTGGACCTGCGCGCGGTGTCGAGCAGCTCGTCGACGCGAGCGTTCTTGTACAGCCACAGCTGCCGGTTCCAGCTGCCGGAGGAGTGATAGAAGGGGTAGACGGCGGTATCGATGGTCGGGCGCGCGAAGTAGCCGTCGACATACATCTGCGCCTTGCCGGCGACGTTGGCGGCATAGGTCGCGAACGGAACGCGCTCGACGTTGATGTTGATACCGGCCGCACGGGCCATGTCGCGTACCGCCACGCCGAGACGAACGCGCTGCTCGCGCTCCTGGGGCACCGGCATCGTCACCTCGAAGCCGTTCGGGTAGCCGGCCTCGGCCAGCAGCTTCTTGGCCTTGGCGATGTCGGGCGGCGGGAAGGGGAGGGACGAGTTGAAGTAGGGATGGCTCGGCGGTATCGGGCTGTGCGTGGGTGCACCCTGGCCGAAAATCGCCAGCTCGACGAGCGCCGCCTTGTCTATGGTGAGCGCGAGGGCCTGGCGCACCTTCACGTTGTCGAACGGCGGCCGCTCGTTATTGAGGATTATGCCGTCCCAAGTCGCCGTCGCCACCGAATCTGCCCGCACCGTCGGATGGTTCTTGAACCTCTCGACGCTCTCGTAGGGAAGATTCCAGAGAATGTCGACCGCCCCGGACTCGATCGCCGCAAGGCGAGCAGCCGCTTCCGGGATGATCCGCATGGTCACGCCGTCGAGCTTGGGCAGACCCTTCTCGAAAAAGTCGGGGTTCTTCACGAGCTCGAGGCGGTCGCCCGGCGACCACGAAACGAACTTGAAGGGGCCGGTGCCGACCGGCCTGGTCGACAGCGTATCGATCTGGTCCCTGGCCACGATGCGGAGCTGGCGCTCGGCGAAGATGTCCGGGAAGCCCGCATAGGGAATGTTGAGCGTGAAGCGGACCGTGAGCGGATCCACTGCCTCGACCTTCTCCACCATCGACAGGTTGACGCGGGCGCGCGAGCCGGTCTTGGGATCGAGAATGCGCTTGATGGTGGCGACGACGTCCTCCGCATCCAAGGTGCGCCCGTGGTGGAACTTCACGCCCTCGCGCAGCTTGAACGTCCAGGTCTTCAGGTCTGCCGACGCCTCCCAGCTCGTCGCCAGGTCGGGCTTCACCGTCAGATCGCGATCGATGCGGGTGAGACCGTTGAAGACGAGATGAACGTAGATGTACTCGTCGCCGATCGTCGTCTTGGCCAGATCCAGCTGGTTGAGGGTCGTGCCGACGGCGATGCGGATCGTGCCCTGCGCTGCTACCGGCGATGCGAGACCGGCCGCCATGGCCGCCGCGACGAGAATGCGCCTCATGCTCAACCTCCGAGCTCCCCTTCCGATCCGATCGTGTGCATACCCGCCCGGCACCGCTGATCCCGGTCAGAGATTTGGCGGTCGCGTCGCGCGGTCCGGATCGACGGCCCGCACCACGTAAGGATCGGCCTCCGGCGCATAGGCCTCCCAGAGGCGCGACAGCTCCTTGATCGGTTCGGGGTGGTCGTCCACGCGGAGGTCGACGTAGGCAAACGACTCCTCGTGCGCGATGATCAACGCGGCAGACACCACGGGCTGGAACTCTCCACCGGCAGCCTCGCCCGCCTCGAGCGCGTCGATCATGCGGCGGGCGAGCGGCAGCTCGGGAGCGGCCTCGAAGCGCGCGACCATGATGCGCGGGATCTCCGCCGACCTGACGATGTTGGCGATGGCGGCACAGTCTCGGCCCTGGGCCTCGCCCTTCTCGCCACGCACATTGTTGCCGGAGTAGGTGGCGGTGCGGCCGGCGGCATCGATGATGGCGAGCTGGCGCCAATCCCGATGCGGGGTCGCGGCGACGATCCCCTGCATGGCCTGGCCGGCGGTGAACCCGCGCCCCATGAGGTCGAGCGCAAGCGGACCGAGCCGCGGATCGGTGCGGTGCTGGGTCAGGACGGCGCCGACGCCGGCCCGGGCATGCGGGCAGCGCGAGCCGACCGCTATCGAGGATGTCGTAACGGCGGCGCCCAGCATTCCGGTCCGGGCGCAGCGCCCGACGAGCGAGAACGTCATGATGAACCGTCCGCAATCACTGCCGTGATGTCAACCTCCATCAGCAGCTCCGGGCTTGCCAGCCCCTTCACGATCGACGCGCTGAAGGCCGGGTCGGCGCCGCTCAGCCTGCGGAGCACCACGTCGGACACGCCCGCCAGATAGGCCCGATCGGTGACGAACACCGTCGCCTTGACGACATCCGAGAGCCTGGCGCCGGCCTCCCCCAGCAGCACGCCGACATTGTCCATCGCCTGCTCGGCCTGGGCCACCGCATCGCCGCGACCCCTCAGCACCTCGTCGAGATCGACGCCGGTCTGGCCGCGCAGAACCACGCGGTTGCCGGCGCGGACCGCCATGCAGAAGTCGCAGTCCAGCGGCTGCTGCTCGGTGCCGTAGCGGGCGTTCTTCGACTGGTACTTGCGTACCCGCAGGTGCGGCTTGCCGGCGGCCTTGGGAAAGGTGTGCACGTCGATCTCGAACATGATCTCGGGGCGGGCGAAGGCCTGGACGATGATGCCGGTCGAGACCGGATGAATGCCGCGGAAATGCTTGCCGATCATCGGATAGACGGCCGTGCGGTAGGCGCGGTCGGAAATGTAGACGGTGATCTTTGCGACGTCATCGAGGCCCGAGCCCGCTTCCCCGAGCAGGGCGGTGAGGTTGGCCAGCGCGAGGTCTGCCTGCGCTGCGGCATCCTCGGGACGGCGGCCGAGGCCGACGGTACCCCGTCCGTCCAGGTACGATCCGGTTTGCCCGCGCACGAAGAGCTCGGTCGACCCTGCCACCACCATGCAGCCCTGCCAGGGGAAATTCTGGCCGTGCCAGTCGGCGAGGTCGTACTTGCGGTAGCGCTTGACGGGGGCGGCGCCGGCCGGCGGCGAGAGCGCTTCGGCGTCGATCTGCACCATCAGCTCGGGGGCGGGAAGGCCACCCACCACGAGCCCGGTGCTGACCGGATGCACGTTCGGCAGCCGGCGGCTGATCGCGGCATAGACATCGCGGCGGTGACCGCGATCGACGATCGAGGTCGTCAGCTTGGTGATGTCCCTCAGGGAGCCGCCGGCAGCCGCGAGCGCCGCCTCGAGACGGTCGAGTGCGGCGTCGGTCTGTGCGGTGGCATCGCCCAGGGCTGCCACCGTGCCGTCGGGCGCGGCGGCGCTTTGGGCACTCAGGTATATGCGCTCGCCGGCGCGCACCGCGTCGGCATAGGGGGCGGGTGTGTCGGCGCCCGGCCGGTAGGCGGCACGCCGGCGGGGCAGGAAGCGTTCGACGGTCATGATCGCGAGCCCATCTCAGGCGAGGTAGGTGGCGGCTGCGAGGACGTGGGTGCGCACGATATGCAAGTATTCCTCGATTGCCACCCATTCGTCGCCCTTGGCCATGTTGTTGGGGGTGCAGCCATAGACATAAGCCGGCACGCCGCGGTGGCGCCAATGCTTGCAGTCGGTGGCGCCGAGGCTGACCACGGGCACCGGTCTGGGATAGCCCAGGCTTTCGACCGCATCTTGCAGGATGCCGACCATGGGGTGGTTGGGATCGCACGTGCTGGGCTCAGCCGAGTGCGTCCACACGGGCGTAAGCTTGGCCTCCGGATAGCGGGCCACGATCCTCTCGACCTCTGCTGCCATCGCCGCGTGCGTCAGGCCAACCGGCAGGCGGATGTCGACCTCGAGCCGGCAGTGACCGGGGAGGACATTGATCTTGACGCCGCCCTGGATGACGCCCGCCGAGACGGTGACGCGGTCCAGGATCCGGCCGGCACCATTGCCCAGGGCGCGGTCCATGGCGCTGCGCCCCATCTCGATCGCGCGGCGCACGTCCTCGCTCTGCGGGACCGGCAGATCCTCGAGCGTGTAGAGATCGCGCACGAGGTCGGCCGCGATGCGGATCGCGTTCCTGCTCATGTGGGTATAGGCGGCATGCGCGCCCGGCGTCGCGATCTCGAGCACGATGCGCAGCGTGCCCTTCTCGCCGAAGCGGATGGTGCTGGGTGTCGACGGCTCGCCGTTCAGCATGCAGTCGCCGCGAAACTCGTCGGGGAAGGTGTCGACCAGCCATTTGGAGCCCCAGGTGCCGCCGGTTTCCTCGTCCGATACGCAGGTGAGCGTGAGCCTGCCGTTCAGCTTTTCGCGCAGGCGATGCAGATAGATGTAGGTCCACACCGATGCCGCCGTGCCGCATTTCATGTCGACGACGCCGCGTCCGTGAACCTTGCCGTCGGCAACGGCTCCGCTCCAGGGATCGCGCGACCAGGTGTCGGCGGGGCCGGCCGGGAAAACGTCGATGTGGCCATTGAGGACGAGATGCCTGCCCTTGCCTGCGCCGTCGAAGGAGCCGACGACGTTGGGCCAGTCCGGCCTGGCCGTGCGGTAGCCGACGGGGGCACCGTGCGCCTTCACGCTGTCGTGCAGGAATGCCGCCGCAACCTTGGTGTCTCCCGGGGGATTCGGGCTCGGCCTGGCGACGAAGTCGGACAGAAACTCGACGAGGAGGTCGCGATCGCGGTCGATCCAGGAGAGCAAGGTCTGGCGAAGTGGCGTCATCGTCGATACTCGTTGGCGCGATCAGCCCGCGGTTGCCGGCTCGGCCTCGGCCGGAAGGTGGCCGAGCCGCCGGGCCTCGGCCCACAGTCTGGTCGTGGCCGCGCGTCCCTTGGCGACGATGCCCGCCTCGTCCGCAGCAACGAGCCTGCCTCCACTGACCACGCGGCGCCCGTCGATGATCACGGTGTCGATGTCGGCGGAGGAGGCATACCACACCAGGGTGCGGATCGGGTCGTGGATCGGCTGCAGATGCGCCTTCATGGCATCGACGACGACGAGATCGGCCGCCGCGCCCGGCGCGATGCGGCCGAGGTCGGCGCGGCGAAGTATGTCGGCGCCGGCGATGGTCGCGGCGTGAAACAGCTCGGCCGCCGTGCCGGCGTCGCCCGCTCCCGTCGCCTGCTTGGAGGCGAACCCGGTGGCGCGCATCTGGGAAAAGAAACTCATGCGCTCGGCGTCGGTGCCGAGGCCGACGCGTACGCCGTGTGCCTTGAAGTGGGCGAAGTTGGGCGACTTGCCGCCGCGCAGGAAGACGCTGGCGCAGTTGGCGATGGCAGCGCCCGAGGCCGCGATCTTGGCGAGCTCGGGGGCGGTCAGGTGGGTTCCATGGGCGAAGACGACGCCCTCGCGCAGCAAGCCCACCGAGGCCATGTAGTCGGCGCACGTCATGCCGCGGTCCTTCGCCACCCGGTCGACCTCGCCCTGACTCTGCCCCAGATGGATGGTGGCCAGCAGATTGCGGTCGCGTGCAATGCGGTCGACGGCGGTCAGCAGGTCCGGGGCGCAGGAGTCGGCCGCGTGCGGGCCGAGAATGACGCGGATGCGGCCGTCGGGGCCTTCATCGTAGTCCGCAAACAGCCGTTCGAACGCGGCGAGCCCGCTGTCGCCTTCGAAGCTGCCGCGGGCGGCGGCAGCGACCGTCGCATCTCCCACCTTCGGTGCGGGCGAGAAGAGATAAGGTGCACCGTAGAGCCGCAGCCCCCATCGTCTTGCGAGATCGAAGATCACGCGCTGGCGCGGCCGGAACTGGTCGACAAGGGTCGTCGCGCCGCTCTTCATGACCTCCAGCAGCCCGATGGCGACGAGAGCTTCGAGCTCGTCGTCGTCGAGGCAGGTCATAGCCAGCGCGCCCATCGGCATCAGCATGGAGTAGACCTTGCTCTCGCCGATGGCACGGCGGGGCAGGTCGTCGACGATGCCGCGGAACAATGGGGCGTTGATGGTGTGATTGTGCAGGTTGAGAAAGCCGGGGAAGGCGATTCCGCCCGCAATCTCGATGGTGTCGGCATCGGCGGGCGGTTCGGCGGTGACATCGGCGATGCGGCCGTTCTCGATGACCACGGCCTGCCCCCGCACGGGGATCTGCCTGTCCTTCAGCGACCGGATGACCCACTCGGCCTTGACGACGGTACGCGCCACGATCCCCCTCTCCGGTGATCCGCCTCGCCGGCGGCATTGGGATGACGCATACTGTGACACCCCGATCGGACGCCGAACAATGGGTTCGTCTGTCACACGGCAGCCGGCCATTCACACGAGTGACGATCGTGCTGCTTCGCACCGGCCGCACGGATGAGAACGGCGGCGGGCGGTCGCGGCCAAGACGGGCGACTTGGAGAGTTGGCGTGCGAGAGAGGGATATGACAGCCGATGCGCCGCTGCGGCTTGGAGCATTCGCGGCGGAAGCGCGCTACGCCGACCTGCCCTTCGAGATCGTCGAGAAGGCCAAGCGGCACATCCTCGACACCCTGGGGGCGGGTCTGGCCGGCGCCACGTCGGACGAGGGCAAGCGCACCCTCGCCGCCGTGCTGGCGGCCGACGGTCCAGGTCCCACGGTGGTGTGGGGGACCCGCCACCGCCTCTCTCCGCGCAATGCCGCTCTCGTCAACGGCACGGCGGCGCACGCTTTCGAGCTCGACGACACCGGCGGATGCGACCATTCGGGAGCCGTGGTCGTGCCGGCGGCGCTGGCCGCTCTCGACATCGCCGGGCGACCCGTCGGCGGGGCGGAGTTCATTCTCGCGGTGGTGCTCGGCTACGACGTGGCGCGGCGCGTGCTCGAAGGCTTCGGCGGCTATCCCGCCCACAACGAGCCGGGCTGGCACTCGACCGGAACATGCGGAACGTTCGGGGCTGCGGTCGCGTCGGCCCGGATCCTGGGCCTCGACGCCGTCGGAACCGCTGCCGCGATCGGCACGGCCGCAAGCTTCTCGAGCGGGCTGTGGGCCTTCATCCACGACGGAGCGATGACCAAGCGGCTCCACGCCGGGCGGGCGGCAGAGGGTGGCCTCCTCGCCGCCCAGCTCGCCGCGGCGGGCGTCAGAGGACCGATGCGCATCTTCGATGACGTGTGGGGCGGCTTCTTCAAGACGTTCGGCCACCGGCCGCCCGCGCCCGAAGCGCTCCTCCGCGATCTGGGGCGCGACTGGCGCATCCGCAGCGCGGCGATCAAGCCCTACGCGTCCTGTCGCGACACGCACTCGGCCGTCGATGCCGTCCGCCGCATTCTGGCCCGGCATCCGCTTCGGCCCGACGATATTTGCGAGGTGCGCGTGCGCGCCAATGCGTTCCTCTACGGCATGGTAGGCGGGCGTGATTGCGCCACCCTGCCCGCTGCGCAAATGAGCCTGCCCTATGCCGTCGCCGCCGCGATCGTGTTCGGGGCCAACGGGCTCTCGGCCTATAGCGAGGAGCGGCGGCGCGACCCCGGGCTGCTGGCCATGATCGCGCGCGTCACCATGGTGCTCGACCCGACGGTGGCCTCGAGCGCGAAGTCGTCGGTGACCGTTCACCTGAAGGACGGTGCCGTGATCGAGGAGCAGGCCGCCGTCCCCCTCGGCGCCCCGGAGAACCCCGTGGACGACACGGCCTTGATGGCCAAGTTCGAGGAGCTGGCTCGCCTCGTTGTCGGTGCGCAGCAGTCGGCCGAGCTCGCCGCGGCGCTGCTCGCACTCGACCGCATGCAGGACATGCGCGCGCTGCCGCCTCTCCTGCAGCCGAGCCGCGCTGATGCTGCCTCGGCTCGGACGATATAGCCTTGCCCGCCGCCGGTCGTTGCCTGCATGCCGGACAGGCAGTCGTGCTCAGGCCTGCCGGGCTGCATCTCTGCCGCCGCCGTGCATAGCCCGGCGCGGTGCGGACCGATACGCCCCCCTTCGGCAGAGACATGCGCGTATGTCCTCGAACACGTCGTCCCTGATCCCCAGCGCCTCGACGTGAGTGGCGAGATTGTCGAAATACTCGAGGTTGGTTCCAAGGAGGCCCGACCCGGTTGCGATGATCCGCGCCGCCTCCTCCGCGCCGATGTCGGCAAACCGGGGACTCTTACGATCCATGACGAAGGCCAGGGCCTCGACCGGACCCTGCGGCGTCGCCACGTTGCAGAATTGGGGGAGGTAAGCCTCCCCGATCATCTCCCGCATCCATAGGATCTCGGTCTCGCGGTCGACCGCCTGTGCCGGGATGCGCATGGCAAGCCCATGGCATTCGCCGCCGACGTCCAGCGCAGCCATGAGCGCCGGCCTCTCCTGCGACCCGCGGCCGATCTCCACCTTCAGGCAAAAGCGCCGGTGAAAGCCGGCCAGTGCCGCAGCCCTGATCTCGACGACGTGGATGGCCGGATCCCACATCAAGGACCCGTAGGCGAATATCCAGAGGTCCCGTCCAAGCCGGCCTCTCAGCGCCTCGCTCCTGGTCGCCTCCCGCTCCTCGTGGGTGCGCCGCCAGTTGTCTCCATAGCCGGCCTCTTTGGCCCGCCGGTCCCATTCGTCGAACGTCTGCCGCGAGATGCGGAAGGTCGATTTCTCGGGATCGAGAACCTTGCCGACGAGCATCGGCACGTGGGCGAATGCGTCGGCGGGGATCGGCATGGTCGGCTGCACCGTTTCGGGCCCGCGTTGCAGTGGGCTCACGGCACAGTCTATCGGACCTGTGGGCCGCCATCTGTTCCCGCAGGCACACGCAACGGGCGTGAGCGGGCACCGACGAGACTCCTCTCCCCACGAAGGGTGGGGAGAGGAGCTGCAGGCGCGCGCCCGCGTCAGCTGTGCCAGCGGAACTGCTGCTCCTTGCGGGCAGAATTCTGCGACAGCACGATGTTGACGAGGGCCGGGCCGCGGTGGTTCATCGCCTCGTCGAGGGCGGCGCGGATCTTCTTGGGGTCCTCGACGAAGAAGCCCTTGCCGCCGAAAGCCTCCATCATCTTGTCGTAGCGGGCGCCATAGATCAGCGCATTGGGCTTCAGGTTGAACATCGGGTTCGACGGTATCTCCGGCATGCCGGGCCCGATGCCGCCGTTGTTGAGCACGACGATCTTGACCGGGAAGTTGTAGCGGACCAGCGTTTCCATCTCCATGCCGGAGAAGCCGATCGCCGAGTCGCCCGACAGGTGGACGACGGGCCGGTCGGGCTGGGCCACGCAGGCGGCAATGGCCTGACCGAGGCCGACGCCCATCGTGCCGTAGGTGCCGGCGTTGAGGCAGGAGCGAGCATCGCGCAGCGGCAGCTGGGTCAGGCCGATGTCCATGGTGCCGGCGCCCTCGGCCGAAAGGATCGCGTTCTTCGGCATCCAGGCGGCGACGTCGCGCAATGCCCGATAGTAGTTGGCCGGCCCTCTGTCGTCGTCGATCTGCGGCTTGATCTGCGCCGCATTCTCGCTGGCCTTCTTGGCGAGCGCGGCCCGCCAGGGCGTATCCTTGGGATAGAACCACTGGCGGGTGGCGAGCGCCTTGTTCATCTGCGCCATGATGGCCTTGCCGTCGCCAACCAGCGGCACGTCCGTCTTCTTGTTGTGGCCGATCTCCTCCGGGGCGATGTCGAGCTGGATGACCTTGACGTCCTTGGCGAAGCGCGGCGGCAGGCCGAAGTGGAAAATCCAGTTGAACCGTGCGCCCATCAGGAAGACGACGTCGGCCTGCTGCAGCGCCAGCGTGCGCGCCGCGGCCACCGACAGCGGATGATCGTCCGGCACCACGCCCTTGCCCATGGGCGAGCGCACGAACGGCAGCTGGGTGCGCTCGATGAAGTCGCGCACCTCCTTCTCCGCGCGTGACCAGGCCATGCCCTTGCCGACGAGGACGAGCGGCCGCTCGGCTTTCTGGAGCAGGTTCAACGCCGCGTCGATGTTCTCATCCGGCGCGACCATGCGCGGCGGCTCGGGTACGCGCTCGACCTGGGTGACCTTTTCCAGATCGCACTTGCCGGTGATGATGTCGTCGGGCATGTCGAGGTAGCAGGCGCCGGGCCGGCCGTAGATCGCGTGCCGCGTCGCCATCTCGACGTAGTAGGGGATGCGCGCGACGCTCTCGATGCCGTGGGCGAACTTGCAGAACGGCGAGGCGAGCAGCACCTGGCGCTCCTCCTGGAACGCACCCATGCCGCCGCGATAGGTTTCAGAGGCGCCGCCGATCAGGATCATCGGCCAGCAGTTCTGCTGGGCGTTGGCGAGCCCGGCGAGACCGTGCACCACGCCCGGTCCGGTCACGGTGATGCAGGCGCCGGGTCGGCCGGTCATGTAGCCGTAGGCCTGAGCCGCATAGGAGGCGGTCTGCTCGTTGCGCATGCCGATGTAGGCGACCCCTTCCTTCTGCGCCGCTGCGGCGATCGGGGTGACCGGGAAACCGACGACCCCGAAAAGGTGATCGATGCCCTGCTGCTTGAGGCTCCTCGCTATCAGGGTAGCGCCGTCGATTTCACTCATTCTTTCCTCCTTGTGACCGATGACCTTGAGCCGCGAACGTGTCTCATCGACGGCAGGGATCCCGGACCGGAACCGGCCCCCTCGCCCCAATCAATCAGACAATGCCCTCCTCGCGCAACGCGGCAATGCTCCGGGCGTCCATGCCGAGCCATGACGACAACACGTTGTTGACGTGCTCGCCGAGCATGGGTGACGGCTTCACCCTGGGGGGCTCGCCGTCGAAACGCACCGGCCATGCGGGCATCTTCACCTTGCCGGTGGTCGGGTGCTCGATCGTCTGGAATATGCCCCTCTCGGACAGAGAGGGATCGTTCATGAGCTCGAGCGTGTCGAACACCGCCCCCGCCGGAACCCCCGCCGCACCGAGCAGCCTCATCGCCTCCTCCTTGGTGCGCTCGCGCGTCCATGCGGAGATGATGGCGTCGACCTCCTGCGGCCGTTCCGTTCGCGCTGCCTGCGTCTCGAAGCGCGGATCGCCTTTCAGATCCTCCCGCCCGATGACCGTCAGCAGCCGCTGCCAGTGCTCGGGGTTGGCGCGGCTGCAGAACACGTAGACGTAATCGTTGGGCCCGCCCGGCTTGCAGGGATAGAGGGCGTTCGGGACCAGGCCACCGGCCACGGACCGGTCGGTGCCCTGGCGCAGGACGGCCTTGCCGGAGAGCTGGGTGCGCGAGAACGGCACGCGCATGTAGTGCACCATGGCATCCTGCATGGCGAGCTGCAGGTGTCGGCCCTGGCCGGTCCTCTGGCGCTTGTAGAGGGCGCCGAGGATAGAAATCGCCATCAGCATGCCCGTGCCGGTGTCGCCGAACGACGTGCCGGGCTTGACGGGCGGGCGATCGCTGTAGCCCGTCGTGCTGGTCATGCCGCCGGCGGCCTGGGCGATCATGTCGAAGGCAAGGCTCTTCTCGTAGGGGCTGCCTTGTCCGAAGCCCTTGATCTGGCAGTAGATGATACCGGGATTGAGCTGCTTGACCGCGTCATACGACAGGCCGAGCCGCTCGATCGTGCCGGGCGCCATGTTCTCGACCATGACGTCGCCCTTCTTCAGCAGCTCGCGCACGATCTCGAGGCCGCGCGGCGCCTTGAGGTTCAGGGTCAGGGACTTCTTGTTGGCATTGAACTGGTGGAAGTACCA
>DASRDL010000575.1:0-8155 GCA_035652635.1 Hyphomicrobiaceae bacterium
TCGACCAGCACCACGTCGACCTTGTTGTCGGCGAGCCAGGCGAGCGTGGTCTTGAGGCAGCCCTTGAACTTGTCGATGCTCACGTGGCGCAGGGCATCGTTTGTGCCGACCTGCCATACGACGAGGTCGGGCCTCGTCTCCTCCACCTCCCGGCGCATCCGGTCGGCTGCACCCTGTGCCACCTCGCCGGAAAGGCCGCGGCCGACGACGTCGATGTCGAGACCTTTGAGCGAGCCCTCGAGCGAGGTCTCGAGCCGCGCCAGGTAGGTTGCAGAAGGCGACGTGGCGCCGACGCCCACGGTGGAGGAGGAGCCGATGGCGAGCACTCTGACGTGACGCTTGCTGCGGACGGCACGGCTGACCGCCCGTAGCGGTCTGCGGAACATCTCGCCGACCGAGCGCTTGGAACGGCAGTCGGGCGACAGGCTCGGCGGCGCTGCGGGAAGCTGCACGGCGGCAACGGGCGCATGCGCCAGCTCCTGGGACGCGCCTACTCCCGGCACGGTAGCGGCCGCGGCCGCCAGCACCCAGACAACCACGCGCATGCTCGATTCCCGCTCGCCCCTTCCCGGACATGTTCAACCTAGGCCATAGCTGGGCGGCCGTAAAGCCTGGCTGCCTCAGGTCTTTTTGCAGTTGCGAACAGGAGATTGCCGCCGCCGGGCGGCGCGTCGATGGACGGGACCCGGCCTTCACGTTAAGCAGGTGCGGAACCGGTGATTCGCCCGATTCTTTAGGCGCATGCGCCCGCCACCGCAAAGCCAGGCTCCACGCCTTCCCTGCCGCGAGCGAATGCGCGTCCCGGAGCCTTCCTTCATCATCGACGTTGCCGTTGGCGCCATCGTCGGCGCCAGCACCGGCGGCTGGAGGATGTGGGGGCTCGAGCCCGCAGCCGCCGAGCCGCCGCTCGCTCTCGACCAGGCCATGCCGGCGCTGTACCGGCTGCGCCAGATCGCCGCCTCGCGCGGCAGCGACAGCCAGCCGGGACGGACGGTCGAGGCGGCGCTGACCTTCTGGACGGCGCGCGGGGCCGCAAGCCTGCCCTGCCAGGTGGAAGCCGGGGAGGGCGGTTTCGTCACGGTCACGGTAAAGGGGCTGCCGGAAGCGCAGGCCGGCGTCTCCTCGCGCAGCGGCCCCTCGCCGGCGCAGGCCGGGTGGCCACCCGCCGTGGGGCACGATGCGTGGCTGGCACACGAGCTCAGAACCCCGCTCAGCGCCATCATCGCCTATGCCGAGATCCTCAAGGAGGAGCACTTCGGCCCCTTGGGCAGCGCCCGCTACCGTGGCTATGCCTGCGACATCTACGAAGGCGCGCGCCACGCGCTTGGCGTGGTCGACAGCATGCTGCGCGGCGATCCATCACGCACTCCGGCGGCGCTGGCCTTCTGCGACCTCGATCCGGCCGGCATAGTCGAGAGCTGCCTTGCGGTGGTGCGGCCGCTCGCCGAGCGCGCGGGCCTGGAGGTGGGCGTGGCGTGCGCGCCGCGCCTGCCGCGCATCGTTGCCGACGAGCTCACCTTGAAGCAGATGCTGCTCAACCTGTTGGCCAACGCCATCAAGTTCGCGCGGCCGGGCGACCGCGTGACCATCGCCGTCGCCTACGACGGCACCGGCCCGCTGCGCCTGTCGGTCGCCGATACGGGGCCCGGCATGGCGTGCGGAGCCGCCTGCGGCAGCGAGGCCCTGCCGGCCGCCGCGGGCCTGGGGCTCGGCCTGCCGCTGTCGCGCGCGCTCGCCGCCGCCAACGGCGCCAGCCTCGACATTGCCAGCGCGCCCGGCCATGGCACCTGCGTCACCATATCGTTCGCCGAGGACCGCGTGGTGCCCGTGTGAGCGGGGTGCCGGTGTTACCGCGCCCTCAAGGGCAGCCCGAGCAACGTCCAGTAGGGAATGACGAGCGCCACGACCACGAGGGTCAGGCCCAGCATGCCGAGGCCCATTCTGAGGACGTCCGCGCGGCCGAAGTATCCCGCCTCGTAGGCCATGAGATTGGCGGCGGTCTGAACCGGATAGAGGATGACCGCGTCGACTGCGATGGTCAGTGCAAGACCGGTGACGGTCGCGTTGAGGCCGGCTGCCGCAGCCACGGTCGCATTGATCGGCAGCAGCAGGGCGATGCAGGCGGCGAGGTTCGTGACCGCCAGATGCGCCAGGGCGGCGGCCACAATCAGGGCCGCGATCAGCAGTTTCGGAGCCGCGGCCAGACCGGACAGATGCTCGAGCAGGAGCTGGCCGAGCCAAGCCGCCGCCCCCGATGTCGTCATCAGCGTCGCCAGCGAAAGCGATGTGCCGACGGTCAGAATGAGGCCCCACGACAGGCGCGATTCGAAGGTCTTCCACGAGATGACGCCGATGCCCGGCAGCAGGAGGATTGCCGCTCCGAGCAAGGCGGGATTGCCGGCGAGATCCTGTGGATCGAATCCGTGAGCCACAGGCCCGCGGTGAGCGCCAATACGATGAGGGTGCGCTTCTCGGCGGCCGTATAGGGAGGCCCCGCCGCTTGCGGCTTCACCTCGCGGCCGGCACCTTCCAACCCTCCCACCAGAAGCCACACCAGGATCGCCCCACCGCACAACAGGCCGTAGTAAGGCACTGCCATGAACGAGAACCAGCCGAGCCACGAGAAGCCGCCGATGAGCGTGGATGCCGTGATCGAGGTGATGCCGCCGGTCAGGAATGCCGACGAGGCCAGCGGATTGAGGATGCCCAGCGCCAGCATGATGGCGCGCCCGGCGCGGCTGGATTGGTCGAGCCCCATGGCACCGAGCGCGTTGCGATAGGCAGGTATGAGCACCGCATTGCGTGTGATGGCCGATGGGATGAGAAGCGCCAGGAGCGGCAAGCCCGCAATCATCTGAGCACAGAGCCGCGCCGGACTGCCCACCGCGGTGCCGGACAGGAAGCGCGCGACGCGGACGGCAAGGCCGCTCGATTCCACTGCGGCGCCCAGCCCTACCGCGCCGATCAGGAAGAGGACGACCTCGCTGGCGAAGCCGCGTGCCACATCCGGCGCGTGCAGTCCGGGGCACAGCCCGAGCAGAGCCGTGACGACCAGGGCGGTGAGGCCAATGGGTATCGCCTCGGACACCCACAGAACGGTGCCGGCGATCGCCGCGCCGAGGACGGACTGGCCGAGCCGGGTCAAGCCTTCGAGCGGCGGCGCGAGCCGCGCGATCGCGAACCCGGCAACGGCCAGGGCCGTCCACAGCAGCCGCGCATGGGAATTTTTGGCACCCGACATGAACGCCCCCGAACACCAGGGCTGAGAAAAGAGGGGACCGACGAGACAATTGGCAAGCGACGATTTCTGCCTATCATGTGAGAGAAAATCATATGAAAGAGCAGAGCATGCGCCGGCTCCCGCCGCTGAAGGCCCTTCCCGCATTCGAGCTGTCGGCCACGCGCGCGAGCATCAGCGCCGCGGCGGAGGAGCTTCGCCTCACCCATGGCGCGGTCAGCCGCCAGATCAAGTCGATCGAGGACCATCTGGGTGTCCCCTTGTTCCGGCGCTTCAACCGGCGCATCGAGCTCACCGCCGCCGGCGCAGAGTTCTTGCCACCGGTGCAGCAGGCCCTGCAGGTGCTCGAGGCATCGGCGAGGCGGATCGCGGCACACACGAGGCAGGGACCGCTCACGGTCTCGTGCCTGGCGACATTCATGATGCGCTGGCTGATCCCGCGGCTCTATGCGTTCAACGCCGCCCATCCGGGCATCGAGGTCCGCCTCTCTGCATCCCACGCGCCGGTGTCCTTCGCAGACGGGGCCACCGACGTTGCCATACGTCTGGGCAAGCCACCCTGGCCGCGCGGCGTCGCTGCGCATCCGTTTCTCCCCGACCATGTCGGACCGGTGCTTGCGCCCGCGCTGGTCGCGCGTCACCGCATCAAGCGCCCGGCGGACCTGCGGCGCGTGGCGCTGCTGCATGCGGAAACACGGGCTGAGGCGTGGACGGACTGGCTGAGCCGCTCCGGAACGAATGGCCTCGATCCGACCAGAGGGACGCGCTTCGAGCATACGTATTTTCTGTTGGAGGCGGCGGGGAGCGGCCTTGGCGCTGCCATCGGCTCCTACCCGCTGGTGCAGCACGACCTCGCCAGCGGGCGGCTCGTGGCGCCCTTCGGCTTCATGGCAACCGACGGCGCCTATTGCCTGCTGCATGCGCGGAGGGCGCCAAACCTCGCCAAGATCGCCACCTTCCGTGCCTGGATCAAGGCACAAGCGCAGAAGTGCGGGACGCCGGCGCAATAGAATGCGAGCGGCAAGGCCTCGGCCGCGTCGTGGGGATCACCTGGTCCTTGCGTGAGGCCACCCGCGAAGACCGCAGGCGCCTCCGGCCAGCATGCACGCTGAGAGGACGATGCCGCCAACGGCCAAGACGTGCCCCATGATGCAGGTGCCCATGGCCAGATACGCAACCGAGCCCAGAAAGATGATGGGCGCGCTTGCCAGGCAGTACCACATGTACCCACGCCAGAGGCGGGGAAAGGCGGCGCGAATTCTCTGAAATGCATCGGCCATCTCCATAGGCGCGGCTGTGGCGAGGCCGCGGGTGGCCTTTCGCGCCGCCGCGCGCAGGCAAAGGTCGACCAGTGTCGCCAACAAAAGCAAGGCGCACCACAGGGCGATCGCCCACCCGTATGCCAGTCCGGGTGTGACCAGGCCGACAAGCATCCCGACGATGCCTGGAAGCATCTGAGCGACAACGAGCCGCCATTTGAGATCACGTAGCCTTGCCTCGGTTGCAGCGTCGGGCACCACATACCCGGTGCGGCCGTAGAGATAGGCAATCGTTCGTCCGTCCTGGTCGCGCTTGAACGACAGGTCGATGAGCTTCTGCTTGAGAGACATGGGTCGTGCTCCACGGAAGGCCATGCGATTGCACGAGCGCAACGCATGCCGGCGAGTTTTCGGTCTATTGCACGCCATCTCTCGCGCGAGCGCGGTTTCCCGCGGAACTTGTGGGGTTGCATGCCTGCCCGAGCGGGAGGCGCGCCGGCGTGTTTCGGCGGAAACTGCGGGCTGGCGCCGCCTGTGGATTCATCGAGCCCCAGGTGGACAACGCAGAGAGACGCCAATGGCTCACTACCTGCTTCTTGTCGTCGGGCTCGGCGCGACCTTCGCCATGCTGGGGACAACGCTGGCGCTCAAGTACAATCGCATCGAGGCCGACACCCACCGCGTCATCACGCTCCTGTGTGCGGCCGCGCTCATCGCCACTTCAATCTCCTCGCTCCTCGCATCGTTCGACAACAGCCGAGCGCGCGAGCGCTTCGATACCCAACTCGAAAGCATCCGCGTCCACATCGCCGATATGAAGAGGCGCACGGACGCCAACGCGGCAGCCATGCGTCATGCCGGGGAAGGCCCGCAGGCGGACAGCCCGGCAGAGCGACAGCGTGTCTTGGACCTTGTGAAAGAAGCCACCGCTTTGGAAGCCGAAGGCCGAAGACTGAGGTCCGAAATCGACAATATCCGCAACGAGCTCGATGAGGCGCTGCAGGCCAAAGAGAGGAGGGCGTTCTGGCGAGCTCTCATCCTGGCGGTCGCCCTGCTCCCCCTCGCAGCGCTCATGTATCGCCGCCATGGTGTGCGCCAAAGGGCGATCGAGGAGCGAAACGCGGCGCTCATCGCCCAAGGCATCGATCCGAAGGAGCCCTCCGATCGCGTCAAGGAGCTCGTTCGCAGCGGCCGCAGGGCTCGCGCGATCAAACTTTACCTTCAAGAAACAGGAGTCGGCCTGGCCGACGCCAAGCAAGCGGTCGAGAAGCTGTGTCAGGCATAGCCAACCAGCGCCAGACCTAGGCTAGTGGAGCGGGCTGGTGCCGACAAAGTGCGCAGCGATCTCCCGCATCGGCGGCACACGGCCTCACACCGCCTCCAGCGGCGCGTTGAGGCCGGCACCGGGAACGATGATGCCGCCGCGGTCGCCAATGGTGACGCTGCCGAAGCGCTCGGCGTAGACCGCAGGCAGCGGCCGTGCACCGGGCACGGCGAGCCACAGCCGCAGCAGGTGGCGCTTGCGCTCGGGCTCGGGCCAGTCCTCGAAGGCGGTGCGGTCGTGCAGCATGGTGTGGTTGTGCACCCACTGCATGTCGCCCGGCCGGAAGGTCATCTGCATGGTGATGGCAGGGTCCTCGGCCAGGGAGTCGAAGAGGTCGAGCGCCGCAATCTGCTGCGGCGTCAGCGGCGGCACCTCGGGGAAGCGGCGCGCCGACTCGATGTAGCGCCGCGCATAGAGCGCCGACAGCCGGCCCTCGTACCAGTTGAAGACGGGAATGTCGTGCCACGGCTTCTGGCCGGCCGGCACCTCTCCACGTCGATCGGTGTGCATGGGCCGGAACAGCTCGACGAGCAGGTCGGGGCGGCGCTTCAGCATCTCGTTGTAGATGGTCATGGAGCTGACCAGCGCCGAGGCTCCGCCCGACTTGGCTGTCTTGAGGCAGAGCAGGCCCACCACGTCGCAGGAATCGGTGTGGTAGGTCTGGCGCTCGCGCGTCTGATAGACGCGGGCGGTGGGATCCTTCTCGGCGTTGCGGCCGAGGTCGCGCACGTGGCCCAGCACGTGCCCCTTGGCGTTCTGCGAGCGGGCGCTGCCGAGGTGGCTGCCGATGCCGAAGTAGGCGGTGGCCGACTGGCGCATGGTCCAGCGCTCGACGGGCAGCCCGCGCATCAGAACGAAGCCGCGTCCCTCGATCACCTCGCTCAGAATGCGGGCGAGCCTGGGGGCGAGCGTCGGCAGCGGGAACTGGGCCTTGGTGATGCGGGCGATGTCGGCCTCGCCGTCGGCCAGCGGCCGCATGGCGGCCTCGATCTCGGCCACGTCCGCGACGGACAGGGTGTGCACCCAGTCCGTCCGCTTGGCCATCTCCGGCCCGTACCAGACGGACGGCCCTTCGACCGGCGGCGGCAGGCTCTCGATGTCGCGGATTGGGATGTCCTGCGCCATTGACGGTCCCTCCTCGTTCCTCCCGGCGTCGATCTTGCGCCCCCGCGCCGCCCGCCGCAAGGCCGGGAGCGTGTAGCCACGGCGCATGGGTTCCGGCCTGCGCGGGAATGACGTTCGTGGGGGCGAGCACATCAATCATCGCCGTCATCCCGGTGAAGGCCGGGACCCGGACACGTGGCGGCACGGGGTACCGGCCATGAGAACCCCAATTCTCGACACGATGTTTCGACTTTTCCCGTCGCGGGGCCTTGACGCTCGGCGCCCTTCGGCGTTCCCAATGCGCCGATGGCAGAGCTGACCCGGCACGGCAGGAAGGCTTCCCCGCCGGCACTCCTCTGGGAGCGCTGGCGCCGGCAGCTTTCCGGTGCGTCGCCGGGCTGGAGCCTGTTCGTCGTGGCCGTCGGTGCCGTGATGGCGCTGCCGCTCGCCACCGTCGTGGTGCTCTCCTTGCGGAGGGGCGAGGAGAGCGTATGGCCTCACCTGATGCGCACCGTGCTGCCGGGAGCGCTCGCCGACACCGGGCTCCTGTTGGCCGGCGTGGGGGTGCTGGCCCTCGCCTTCGGCACGGCCACGGCGTGGCTCGTCACCATGTACCGGTTTCCCGGCCGCGCCCTGCTCGATCGGCTGCTGGTTCTTCCGCTGGCGATGCCGACCTACATCACCGCCTACTGCTACGTGGAGCTGCTGGACTTCACCGGGCCGGTGCAGGGGGCGCTCAGGGCGTTGTTCGGCTGGCACACGGTGAGGGACTACTGGTTCCCCGAGGTGCGCTCGCTCGGCGGCGCGGTGCTGGTGATGTCGGCCGTGCTCTACCCTTATGTGTACCTGTCGGCCCGCGCGAGCTTCGTTCAGCAGTCGATCTGCGTGCTGGAGGTGGCGCGCACGCTGGGGCGTACCTCGGTCGGCGCCTTCTGGTCGGTGGCGCTGCCGCTGGCGCGGCCGGCGCTCGCCGCCGGGCTGGCTCTCGCCCTGATGGAATGCCTCAACGACCTCGGTGCCGTGCAGTACCTCGGCGTGTCGACGCTGACGGTGAGCATCTATGCCACCTGGCTGCAGCGCTCCAACCTTGCGGGGGCGGCGCAGATCGCGCTGGTGGCGCTGCTGGTGGTGGCAGCGCTGCTCGTCGCCGAGCGGAGCGCGCGCGGTCGCAGCCAGTTCCATCACACCACCGGGCGCTACCGCTCCATCCCCTTCTCCGATCTCGACGGC
>DASRDL010000576.1:0-6229 GCA_035652635.1 Hyphomicrobiaceae bacterium
GGATGACCAGCTGCCTTCACCTGTGCTAAGTGGCGCCCCTGCCTGTACGGAGACGTGGCCGAGTGGCTGAAGGCGGCGGTTTGCTAAACCGTTATACGTCGTAAAGGCGTATCGGGGGTTCGAATCCCCCCGTCTCCGCCAGATCGCAAGGTTGCCGGCCGACCCGAGCGGGATTGTTCCCATGACCGAGCCGTTCGATCCGGCCACCCATCGCCTGGGGCCGTCGCGCTATTTCGAGGACTTCGCCGTCGGCGAGGTCTTTCGGATTCCCTCGCGCACCGTTACGGAGGCGCAGTTTCTGGCCTTCCAGGCAGCCTCGGGCGACAACCACCCGATCCACTACGACCGCGAATTCTGCCGCCGCCACGGCCACCCGGACCTGCTGGCGCACGGCTTCCAGGTGCTGATCCAGACGGCGGCCGGCGCCGGCCTCTTCCCGTCGCTGGTGGAGGACTCGCTCATCGGCTTCCTCGAGCAGTCCTCGCGCTTCCTGAAGCCTGTGTATGTCGGCGACACGCTCTATCCGCGGCTGACGGTGAGCGAGATGAAGCCGCAGCGCACCACCGGCGTGCTTACGCTCGCCTCGAGCGTGCACAACCAGAAGGGCACCCTGGTGATGGACGGCCTGCAGCGCTACCTGTTGAGGCGGCGACCGGCCTGAGCTTTGGCACAACAGGCAGCCACGGCCATGTTGCCAGTTGGCAACGGCCGCGCTCGAGCATCATTTGTCGCGGCTTTTCCGAAGACCGGCAGGCATTCGCTTTGCATTGATTGACGGCAACAACGAGCCTTGCCTGCTTTGGAGGCCAATGCATGAGCGCCGCCTGGACGATCCGCGACAAGGACGGGCAGCTGTTGCCCAATTTCGCGGCACCATCCCGATTGGATGTCGGCCGGAAGCTCGTGCCGACCCCCTACGACTCTTTCAGACTGCAGGTATCGCACTCCTACCGCGAGCTGTTCGACCGGGCCGTGGCGCAGATCCTGGAACGGAAGGGATGGGAGATCGTCCGCGTGGGTCCCGGCGAGAGCCGCGGGCTGCTGCGCGCCACGTAGACCCGCCCCCGAAGGCGCGCGTGGGCGCGCGGGCGGCTTCATCCGCCAACCCGCGGCTCCGTTCGAGCATTGGCTTTCGCCCGCAGCGGCGGGCCCGACCCGCGCCCGGTCGAAATGACGGGCAAACCGCCGGCCGTCCCGCCTCGCCCCGCCGCTCAGATGACGTGGTCGCGGCGGAGCTTGGCGATGTCGTCGGCGCTGTAGCCGAGGTCACTCAGCACCTCCTCGGTGTGCGCGCCCAGCTCCGGCGTCGGCCGGTCGAGGACGCACGGCGTGCGCGACAGGCTCACCGCCTGATTGACGATCGCCACCTGCCCCCTGGTCGGGTGCTTCATCGGCACGGCCATCCCCACGTGCTCGACCTGCGGGTCGGCGAACATCTGGTCGATCGAGTAGATGGGCCCCGACGGCACGCCGGCGGCGTTGAGCTTCTCCACCAGCTCGCCGCTCTTGTAGCGCCGCGTGAACTCGGCGATCTCGGCGTTGAGCCGCTTGCGGTTCTTGGAGCGCATCTCGCTGTTCTTGAAGTCGGGGTCGGCGAGCAGCTTCTCGGCCCCCACCGCCTTGCAGAAGCGGGCGAAGATGTGCTGCCCGGAGGCGGCGATGTTGATGTGGCCGTCGGCGGTGGGAAACACGCCGGTCGGGATCGAGGTCGGGTGGTCGTTGCCGGCCTGCCCCGGCACCTCGCGGGCGACCAGCCAGCGCGCGGCCTGGAAGTCGAGCATGGAGATCTGCGCCTGCAGGAGCGAGGTCGTCACCCACTGGCCTTCGCCGGACACCTCGCGCTCGAGCAGCGCGATCAGCGCTCCCATGGCCGCATAGTTGCCGCTCGAGAGATCGGCGATCGGAATGCCCACCCGCACCGGACCCTGGCCCGGCAGGCCGGTGATGGACATCAGGCCGCCCATGCCCTGCGCGATCTGGTCGAAACCCGGTCGGTTGCCGTAGGGACCGTCCTGGCCGAACCCCGACAGGCTCACGTAGACGAGGCGCGGGTTGAGCTTGCGCAGCGTCTCGTAGTCGAAGCCGAGCCGCTTCTTCACGTCGGGCCGGTAGTTCTCGATCAGAACGTCGGCCCACACCGCGAGCTTCTTGAGAATGGCGACCCCCTCGGGCGCCTTGAGGTTGAGCGTGATCGAGCGCTTGTTGCGATGCAGGTTGAAGAAGTCGGGCCCCAGCCGCGCGCCACCCATGACGTCCTCGCCGGAGGCGTCATGCGGCATCTCGACCTTGATCACGTCGGCGCCCCAGTCGGCGAAGTGGCGGGCCGCGGTCGGGCCGGCGCGGGCCCGCGTCAGATCGATGACCTTGAAGCGGGACAGCGGTCCCTGTCGCGTCTGGCTCATGGCGATTGGCTCCCTCGTCAAGGGTTGATCATAGGATGGCGCCGTCAAACCGTCAGCACGATCTTGCCGAAGTGGGCGTTGGCGCGCATGTGGGCGAGCGCGGCCGGTGCCTGATCCAGCGGGAAGGTGCGGTCGATCGGCAGCCGCAGCTTGCCGCTCTCCACGTCGCCCCACAGGTCGGCGCGCATGGCCCGCACGATCTCGCGCACCTCTTCGGGCGAGCGGGTGCGGAAGGTGACGCCGATGTAGTCGATGCGCTTCATGGCGTGCAGGTCGAAGTCGAACTCGCCCTTGAAGCCGCCGAGACGCCCGACGTTGACGATGCGGCCGAGCACGGCGGCGGCGCGCAGGTTTTCGTTGGCGACGCTGGCCGAAACCTGGTCGACGATGAGATCCACGCCCTTGCCGTCCGTCGCCTTCAGCACCTCGTCGGCCCAGGCCGGCTGCGTGGTGTCGACGGCCAGATCGGCGCCGAACTCGGCGAGCCTCTGGCGCCGCCCCGCGTTGGTGGAGGTGCCGATGACGAGGCGGGCGCCCTTGAGCTTGGCGATCTGCAGCCCCATCAGGCCGACGCCGGAGCTCGCACCCTGGATCAGCACCGTCTCGCCGGCCTCGAGCCGGCCGGTCGTGACGACGGCGTTGTGCATCGTTTGCAGCGCGACGGGCAGCGTCGCCGCCTGCTCGTAGCTCATGTTGTTGGCCGGGATCGGCACCACGCGGCCCCAATCCGCAACGGCGTACTCGGCATAGCCGCCGTTGCCCGAGCACATGACCCGCTGGCCCGGCTCGACGCTCTTGACCTCGCTGCCCACCGCCTCCACCTCGCCGGCGAACTCGAGGCCCAGCACGGTGCCCGGACCGCCGGCGCGCCCGTGCATGCGCCCCGACGCCATGATGAGGTCGGCGCGGTTGAGGCCCGCCGCCCTGACGCGCACGAGCACCTGGTTGGGCGCCGGCGACGGCTTGGGCACTTCGCGCACCTCGACGCCGGCGGTGCCCAGCACTGCTGCTTTCATGGTTGTCTCTTCCTCCCTTGCGGCCCGGTCGGCCGGCGGCAAGCCTACCGCGAGCAGTGCCAGAATTGCCCGCGGGGCCGCCCCGCGGCAATAGGCTGCGGACGCGGACGAGCAATGCCGCGCTGTGCTATCCGCGCTGCGCTGTTATTGCTCTGGTCGGCCGAGCCGTCCGGGGCTACTCCTGCGGCCGAGGCCCGAGCCCGCCCGGAGCGCTGCATCGTCCCGCATGGCACACACCGCGACCCTGGCCCCATCGCAAGCCGAGAGCGCCCGCTACGTGGGCCGCCTGCGCCTGTGGTTGCTCGCGGTGGCCGCACTCGTGTTCCTGATGGTGAGCGTGGGCGGTGCGACGCGACTGACGGGGTCAGGCCTCTCCATCACCGAGTGGCAGCCGATCATGGGCACCCTGCCGCCGCTGACGGACGACGACTGGCAGCAGGCCTTCGCTAAGTACCGTCAGATCCCGCAGTACCACCACGTCAACCGCAACATGACGCTGGACGGCTTCAAGTTCATCTTCTGGTGGGAGTGGGCCCACCGCTTGCTCGGCCGCCTGATCGGCGTGGTGTTCCTGGCTCCCTTCCTGTACTTCCTCGCCGCCGGGCAGATACCGCGCCGGCTCACGGGCCGGCTCGCCGCCATCTTCGTGCTCGGCGCGCTGCAGGGCGCCGCGGGCTGGTACATGGTGAGCTCCGGCCTGGCCGATCGCCTCGAGGTCAGCCACTACCGGCTCGCGCTGCACCTGGGTCTCGCCATTCTGATCCTCGGCGCGCTGATCTGGGTGGCGCTGTCGTTGGGCACCGAGACCGACCGCGGCGTGCGGTCGCCGCCGGCCGGGGCGCAGGCCGCCGCCGCGATCGTGGCCCTCGTCTTCGTGCAGATCGTGCTCGGCGCCTTCGTTGCGGGGCTCAAGGCCGGCGCCGGCTACAATACCTGGCCGCTGATGGACGGCCGACTGATCCCGAATGGCCTTGGCGCCATGCAGCCGTGGTATCGCAACCTGTTCGAGAACGCCCTCACCGTGCAGTTCAACCATCGCCTGGTCGCCTACGTCCTCGTGGCGGCCGCGGCATGGCAGGCGTGGGCGCTCGGCACCCGCGCGCATGCCTCACCCGCGCGGATTTCGGCGGCCGTGCTGGCGGCGGCCGTGCTGGGACAGGCCGCGCTCGGCATCTGGACCCTGCTGGCGCAGGTACCGCTGGCGCTGGGCCTCGCGCATCAGGCCGGCGCCGCCGCCGTGTTCGCGATCGCGGTCTGGCATCTCCACGTCGTGCGGCACCCGCGGCCTCTCACCGGGCGCGCGCCGTGAGCGACCTCGTCATCGTCTTCGACCTCGACGACACGCTCTATCCGGAGCGGCAGTTTGCGCTCTCCGGCTTCAAGGCGGCGGGCGAATGGGCCGAGGCCGAGCTCGGCGTCGCCGGCCTGGCCGCCGACATGACCAGGCTTCTCGACGACGGCCACCTGGGCGAGCTCTTCCGCATCGCGCTTGCCGGCAGGCTGCCCGACCACACGCCCGAGCATCTCGCCGGGCTGCTGGAGGCCTACCGCAATCACGAGCCCGAGCTGGCGCTGTTCGAGGACGCGGCCTGGGCGCTCGCACACTACAGCGGCCAGGCCAAGCTCGGCCTCATCACGGACGGCACGCATCACGTGCAGGCGAGAAAGGTGGCGGCGCTCGCCATCGCCCACCACTTCGGCGAGATCGTCTACACCCACGCGCTGGGCGGCCGCGCCTTCTCCAAGCCGCACCCCAAGAGCTACGAGATGGTGGAGCAGGCGCTCGGCAGCGCCGGCAGCCGTCTCGTCTACGTCGGCGACAACCCGTCCAAGGACTTCATCGTCCCCAATGCGCGGGGCTGGACGAGCATCATGGTGGACCGGCCGCTGGCGCGCCGCATCCACGCCGGCGCCGCGGTAGCGTCGGGCGGGGCGCCCCAGCACACCATCCGCTCTCTCGCCGAGCTGCCGGCGGTGCTCGGCGCCTGAGCGTGCGGATCGCAGAGCGTCATTGCCGCGAGCGCGAAGCGGGGCGGCTATCCCAATCCCCGTGCGACAGCGCGGGCCGGGGTGGCGAGGTGCATTTGTCTTTGGCGCGACATGCGCGCCGGTCTACCCTTCGTGCAGTCCAAGATCCTCCGGCGACCGGACCATGAGCGCCTCGATCGGACCCTCGGCCACGGTACCCGATGCCGCCCCCGGCAATTGGGTCGACCGCGTCGCGCCGGCGCGCTGGCGGCCCTACCTGCGCCTGGCTCGCTTCGACCGGCAGATCGGCGCCTGGCTGCTGCTCTTCCCGTGCTGGTGGGCGCAAGCTCTGGCGGAGCTGTCGCTCGGCCACGCCTATCCCGATCCATGGTATCTGGCGCTGTTCTTCGCCGGCGCCTTCGTGATGCGGGGCGCCGGGTGCACCTATAACGACATCGTCGACAAGGACTACGATGCCAGCGTCGCGCGCACTGCGGCACGGCCCATTCCGTCGGGCCAGGTGAGCGTGCCCGAGGCGCTGCTGTTCCTGGTCATCCTGTGCCTCGTCGGGCTCGTCATCCTGATCCAGCTCAACCTTTTCACGATCGTCCTCGGCGCATCGTCGCTGCTCTTGGTCGCCGCCTATCCGTTCGCCAAGCGCTTCACCTACTGGCCGCAGGTGATGCTGGGGCTCACCTTCAAGTGGGGCGCCCTCGTCGGCTGGTCGGCGATCACCGGCTCGCTCGGCTGGGCGCCACTGGCGCTCTACGCCGGGTCGATCCTGTGGACCATCGGCTACGACACCATCTACGCCCACCAGGACAAGCAGGACGACCTGCTGGC
>DASRDL010000577.1:0-3684 GCA_035652635.1 Hyphomicrobiaceae bacterium
TCGAGCCGCCCGCATAGGCCGCCGGCGGCGGGGTGGCGCGCACGTGCGCCGGTAACCTTTCGTCAAGCATGCTCCCAACTGGCATCCGCCGCCGCCCGCCATCCGGTGCGCGGAGTGCAAGGGCTCGACCTGCGTCCCCTATCGCGACAGCCGAGCGGCCGGGTCGCGGCCGGCAGGGCGTCCACACATCGGCTCGGAGCGGAAATGACACAGAAGGGCAGCCACCACGAGCTCGGCACTGGCCACCACGCCGTCCAGACGTCGAGCGACCGGTCGTTCGGGCTGGTGTTCGCCGCCGCCTTCGCGCTCCTTGCGCTCTACCTTGCCTGGCACGGCAATGCCTGGTGGCCGACGGCGTCGATGCCCGCACCCCTCCTCCTGGTGATTGCCCTGACGCGCCCGGTGCTGCTTGCGCCTTTCAACCGCATCTGGACCAGAATCGGCCTGGCGCTTGGAGCCATCGTGGCGCCCGTCGTCATGGCCTTCGTCTACTTCGCCCTCATCACGCCGATGGCGGTGCTCGCCCGTCTCCTCGGCAAGGATTTCCTGCGCCTCGCCCGCGATCCGGCCGCTCCCACCTACTGGATCGTGCGCAGAGGCCAGGACCACTTCGAGCCCCGACGGCTCCGCGACCAGTTCTGAAAGGAGAATTCCCCCATGTCCCTGTTGCACGAGCTGTGGCGCTTCATGCGCGTGCGCAAGAAATTCTGGCTGTTGCCGATCTTCGTCGTGCTGGGCTTCTTCGGCGGTCTCCTGGTGCTGGCCCAGGGCTCGGCCGTGGCGCCGTTCATCTACACGCTGTTCTAAGAGCCAAACGCGGTCGGACCCCATGCGCGTCCTCGGCATCTCGGCCTTCTACCACGACAGCGCCGCCGCCCTCGTCGTCGACGGCGATGTGGCCGCCGCTGCCCAGGAGGAGCGCTTCACGCGCAGAAAGCACGATGCGCGCTTTCCTGCGCATGCGGTCGCCTACTGCCTGGAGCACGCCGGCGCACGGCTCTCCGACCTCGACGCGGTGGTGTTCTACGAGAAGCCGCTCGTCAAGTTCGAACGGCTGCTCGAGACCTACCTGAGCTTCGCCCCGCGCGGCTTGCGCTCGTTTGCCATGGCCATGCCGGTGTGGCTGCGCGAGAAGCTGTTCCAGAAGCAGGTGCTGGCCAGGGAGCTCGGCAAGCTCGACCCCGGCTTCGACGCCGGCGCCAGGCTCCTGTTCTCGGAGCATCACCTGAGCCACGCGGCTTCCGCCTTCTATCCGAGCCCGTTCGAGGAGGCCGCGGTGCTCACCATGGACGGTGTCGGCGAGTGGGGCACGACATCGCTGGCCGTGGGGCGCGGCAACCGGCTGGAGGTGCTCAAGGAGATGCGCTTCCCGCACTCCATCGGGCTGCTCTACTCGGCCTTCACCTACTACCTGGGCTTCAAGGTCAACTCCGGCGAGTACAAGGTGATGGGGCTCGCCCCCTACGGCGAGCCGCGCTACGTCGATCGCATCCTCGAGCACATCGTCGACCTGAAGGCCGACGGCTCGTTCCGCCTCGACCAGCGCTACTTCGACTACTGCACCGGCCTCACCATGACGAGCGACGCCTTCGCGCGCCTGTTCGGCAAGCCGGTGCGCAACCCCGAGACGGACCTGCTCACCCAGTTCCACATGGACATGGCCGCTTCCATCCAGGCCGTGACCGAGGAGATCGTGCTGCGTCTTGCCCGCTCGGTGCGGGCCGAGACGGGCCAGCGCAACCTGTGCCTCGCCGGCGGGGTGGCCCTCAACTGCGTGGCCAACGGCAGGATCTTGCGCGAGCGCATCTTCGACCACATTTGGGTGCAGCCGGCTTCCGGCGACGCCGGCGGTGCACTCGGTGCCGCGCTCGTGGGCTATCACACCTTCTTCGGCCGGCCCCGAACCGTGAGCGCGACCGAGCCCGACGGCATGCACGGCGCCTACCTCGGCCCCGCCTTCGACGACCGGTCGATCGCCGCGGCCCTGACCAAGGCCGGCGCGCGCTACACGGCTCTGGACGAGAGCGCCCTCATCGAGGCCACCGCCCGGGCGCTGGCCGACGGCAAGGCGGTGGGCTGGATGCAGGGCCGCATGGAATATGGGCCGCGCGCGCTCGGCGCCCGCTCGATCCTGGGCGATCCGCGCTCGCCCACCATGCAGAAGACGCTCAATCTCAAGGTGAAGTACCGCGAGAGCTTCCGCCCCTTCGCTCCGTCCGTGCTGCGCGAGGACGTGGCCAACTGGTTCGAGCTCGACGCCGACTCGCCCTACATGCTGCTGGTGGCGCCGGTGAAGGTGGAGCGCCAGCGCCCCATGAGCGAGGAGCAGCGGCTGCTGTTCGGCATCGACAAGCTCAACGTGCCGCGCTCCGACATTCCGGCCGTCACGCACGTCGACTATTCCGCGCGCGTGCAGACCGTGCACAAGGAGACGAACCCGCTCTACCACGCGCTCATTTCGCGCTTCCGCGGGCTGACGGACTGCCCGGTGCTGGTCAACACCTCCTTCAACGTGCGCGGCGAGCCCATCGTGTGCACGCCCGAGGATGCCTTCCGCTGCTTCATGGGCAGCGAGATCGACGTGCTGGTGGTGGGCAACTGCATTCTGCGCAAGGAGGACCAGGACCCCAGGCTCGCCCTCGACTACAAGAGCGCCTTCGAGCTCGATTGAGGTCGAGAAGGGGTCGGCCCCCCGCGACCATGGCCTCGTCTCCATACCGCCGTTGAAGGCGCGCGGTCCGACCCCGCAGCTGCTCTTGCGTCCTGCGATACATGCCGCCTACCTTGAGGCCCATGCCGCGACAGTCGCCCCACATCCTGAGCTATGCGGGCGTTGCGCCCGTCTTCGCTGCGCCGCCGGTCCACGCCGGCGTGGGATCGGCAGTGCTCGGGCGCGTCACGCTCGGGTGCCGCGCGTGGCTCGGCGCGCTCAGCGTCATCCGCGCGGACGGGCATTTCGTGCGGGTGGGGGACGACTTCCGGCTCGGTCCCCGCTCGACGCTGCATATCAACCACGAAATCTTCCCTTGCATCGTCGGCGACCGGGTGACGGTCGGCCGCAACGCCTGCGTGCATGCCTGCACGGTCGGCAGCGACGTGGTCATCGGCGACCGGGTGGTCATCCTCGACGGTGCCGTCGTCGAGGACGGCGTCGTGCTCGGCGACGGCGCCACGGTGTTTCCCAACAAGCGCGTGCCGGCAGGGTTCCTCTACGAGGGCAGCCCGGCCAAGCCGGTGCGGGCGCTCGAGGCCGGCGAGGTGGCCCGTCGCCGCGAGGAGGCCGCGCGCGGTGGCGACGACGAGCCGGCGGCTCCGCGCGCCGCCCCGGGGCCTCGGTCATCCGTCCACCCCTCGGTGTTCATTGCGCCCAGCGCCGCCGTGCGCGGCCGGCTGGTCGCAGCGGAGGCGTCCAGCATCTGGTACAGCAACGTCCTCGATGCGGGCGAGGCCGCCATCGAGATCGGCGCCAACACCAACGTTCAGGACAACACGCACATCCGCTGCAGCGCGGGTCGCGGTGTCATCATCGGCGCCAATTCCACTGTCGGCCACAACGTGACGATGGCCGACTGCGTCATCGGCGAGCGCTCGCTGATCGGCATCGGCAGCACGGTGGCGGAGGGCACGGTGGTGGGCGACGGCGTGCTGCTCGCGGCTGCCGCCCGCACGACGCCGGGCCAGGTG
>DASRDL010000578.1:0-5738 GCA_035652635.1 Hyphomicrobiaceae bacterium
GCCCTACTACGACACCGCGCTCGCCGTGAAGGCCGGCGCCGACGTGGTGGTGCTCGACGGCATGCAGGGCGGCACGGCGGCGACGCAGGAGGTGTTCATCGAGCACTGCGGCATCCCCACGCTCGCCGCCATCCGGCCGGCAGTCGAGGCGCTGAAGGAGCTCGACATGCACCGCAAGGTGCAGCTCATCGTGTCGGGCGGCATCCGCTCCGGCGCCGACGTGGCCAAGGCCCTGGCGCTGGGTGCCGACGCCGTCTCCATCGGCACGGCGGCGCTGATTGCGCTGGGCGACAACCACCCGCGCTGGGAGGCGGAGTACGCCAGGCTCGGCACCACCGCCGGCTGCTACGACGACTGGCACGAAGGCCGCGACCCGGCCGGCATCACCACGCAAGACCCCGAGCTCACCAGGCGGCTCGATCCCGTGCTCGCCGGTCGCCGGCTCGCCAACTATCTCTCGGTGCTCACCCTCGAGTGCCAGACCATCGCCCGCGCCAACGGCAAGAGCCACGTGCACAACCTCGAGCCCGAGGACCTGGTGGCGCTGACCGTGGAGGCCGCCGCCATGGCCGGCGTGCCCCTGGCCGGCACCGACTGGATACCCGGCAAGGGTGGGTTGTGATGCTGTGGGGACGGAGGCGGATCGGCAAAGCGCTGTCATCCCGGAATTTCGCGAAGCGAAATGTCCGGACCCGCGCCTCGGAGCTGCCCGGCACTGGGTCGTCGCTGCGCGACGTCCGGGATGACAGCGGATCGACCTAAGGAGGGACGAGATGGCAACGCTGGGTGCGTACGCGAAGGAGAGGGGCGTCAAGTATTTCCTGATCGCCTTCGTCGACCTGTTCGGCACCATGCGTGCCAAGATCGTTCCGGCCACCGCCATCGACGCGATCGCCAAGTCGGGCGCGGGCTTCGCCGGCTTCGCCACCTGGCTCGACCTCTCGCCCGCGCATCCCGACATGCTGGTGATGCCGGAGCCGGACACGGCGATCCAGCTGCCGTGGAAGCCGGAGGTGGCCTGGGTCACGGGCGATCTCGTCATGGACGGCAAGCCGCTCGTGCAGAACCCGCGCCAGGTGCTCAAGCGCGTCATCGAGACGGCTGCCGCGCAGGGTTGCGAGATGAAGACCGGCGTGGAGTGCGAATATTTCCTCATCACCCCCGACGGCTCGGCCATCTCCGACGGCGCCGACACCCAGGCCAAGCCCTGCTACGACCAGCAGGCCCTGATGCGCCGCTACGAGGTGATCAGGGAGATCTGCGATTGCATGGTGGCGCTCGGCTGGAACCCCTACCAGAACGACCACGAGGACGCGAACGGCCAGTTCGAGATGAACTGGGAGTACGACACGTGTCTGCGCACGGCCGACAAGCACGCCTTCTTCAAGTTCATGGTCAAATCGATCGCCGAGAAGCACTCCCTGCGCGCCACCTTCATGCCCAAGCCCTTCCTCAACCTCACCGGCAACGGCTGCCACGCGCACGTGTCGCTGTGGTCGAAAGCCACCGGCCGGAACCTGTTCGAGGACGCATCGGGCGAGATGGGCCTGTCGAAGGAGGCCTACCACTTCATCGGCGGGCTGATGCACTCGGCCGATGCGCTCGCCGCCATCACCAACCCCACGGTCAACTCCTACAAACGCATCAACGCGCCGCGCACGATGTCCGGTGCCACCTGGTCGCCCAACACGGTGACCTACGGCGGCAACAACCGCACGCACATGATCCGCATACCCGAGGCCGGGCGCTTCGAGCTGCGGCTCGCCGACGGCGCCACCAACCCCTACCTGTTCCAGGCCGCCCTGCTGACGGCGGGCCTCGACGGCCTCGCCGCCAGGCGCGATCCCGGCAAGCGGCTCGACATCGACATGTACGCGGAAGGCCACACCGTCAAGGATGCCAAGCGGCTGCCGCTCAACCTGCTCGACGCGCTGCGCGCGCTCGACCAGTCGCCGGTGTTGAAGAAGGGCTTGGGCGAGGACGTCATCGCCTCCTACATCAAGCTGCGCACGGCCGAGTGGAACGAGTACACATCCCAGTTGACCGACTGGGAGCGGCAGACCACGCTGGACTGCTGACGTTGCAACCGGGCGCCGGTGGCCCCTTCTTCCCTTGGGGAGAAGGTGGCGCGAAGGGCCGGATGAGGGGGCCTTGATCGCGCGCGGTGGAAGTCGCCCCTCACCGGCTCGGCCTTGTCCTGCCTCGCTGTGAGAATGCTCTGAGCATGCGCTATTCCATACTGTCGCTGATCGCGCAGGCCCTGCAGGGCAACACCGGCTGGAAGCCGGTGTGGCGCGATGCCGAGCTCGCACCCGCCTACGACGTGGTGATCGTCGGCGGCGGCGGACACGGGCTCGCCACTGCCTACTACCTCGCCAAGGAGCACGGCATCATCAATGTCGCCGTGCTGGAGAAGGGCTGGCTCGGCGGCGGCAACGTCGGCCGCAACACCACCATCATCCGCTCCAACTACCTCCTGCCCGGCAACACGCCCTTCTACGAATGGTCGATGAAGCTGTGGGAGGGGCTGGAGCAGGACATCAACTACAACGCCATGGTGAGCCAGCGCGGCGTGCTCAATCTCTATCACTCCGACGCCCAGCGCGATGCTTACGCGCGCCGCGGCAATGCCATGCGGCTCTGCGGCGTCGACGCCGAGCTCCTCGATGCGGAGGGTGTGCGCAGGCTGGCGCCCTACCTCGACTTCGACAACGCCCGCTTCCCCATCCAGGGCGGGCTGTTGCAGCGCCGCGGCGGCACTGTGCGCCACGACGCGGTGGCCTGGGGCTACGCGCGGGCCGCCAGCGAGCGCGGCGTCGACCTCGTGCAGAACTGCGAGGTGACGGGCATCCGCGTGGAGGGCGGGCGCGTCGTCGGCGTGGACACGGCGAAGGGCTTCGTGCGCGCCGGGAAGGTCGGGCTCGCCTGCGCCGGCAACTCCTCGCGTGTCGCGGCTCTGGCGGGTCTCAGGCTGCCGATCGAGAGCCACGTGCTGCAGGCCTTCGTATCGGAGGGGGTCAAGCCGCTCGTCGACCAGGTCATCACCTTCGGCGCCGGCCACTTCTACATCTCCCAGTCGGACAAGGGCGGGCTGGTGTTCGGCGGCGACATCGACGGCTACAACTCCTACGCCTGGCGCGGCAACCTGCCCGCCGTGGAGGACGTGTGCGAGAGCGGCATGGCGCTGATGCCCATGCTCGGCCGGCTGCGGCTGCTCAGGAGCTGGGGCGGGCTCATGGACATGTCCATGGACGGCTCGCCCATCATCGACCGGACGCCGATCGAGGGTCTCTATCTCAATGCGGGGTGGTGCTACGGCGGCTTCAAGGCGACGCCGGCCTCGGGCTGGTGCTTCGCCCACACCATCGCCCGCAACGAGCCGCACGCGCTCAACGCCGCCTTCCGCCTCGACCGCTTCGCCACCGGCCACCTCATCGACGAGAAGGGCGCGGGCGCCCAGCCCAACCTGCATTAGGCGGCCGTCGGCCGTCGCCTAGATGCGGTTCCGCTCGACCAGCTGGCGGGCGATGATGATGCGCTGCAGCTCGTTGGTGCCCTCGCCGATGGCGAGCAGCGGGGCATCGCGGTAGTAGCGCTCGATGTCGAGCTCCTTGGAGTAGCCGTAGGCGCCGTGGATGCGCATGGCCTCGAGCGAGTTCGCCAGCGCCGCCTCGGAGGCGGCATACTTGGCCATGCCGGCCTCCATGTCGCAGCGCCGGCCTTCGTCGTAGGCCCTGGCGGCGTTGGCGGTGAGCGCGATGGCGGCCTCGGTGCGGATCGCCATCTCCGCGAGCTTGAGCTGAATCGCCTGGTGCTCGGCGATCGGCTTGCCGAACGTCTTGCGCAATTGCGCATAGCGCACGCTGTCGTCGAGCGCGGCCTTGGCGAGGCCGCAGCCGCGCGCGGCCACGTTGATGCGACCGAGCTCGAGCCCGCCCAGGGCCGTCTGCAGGCCGCGGCCCTCCACGCCGCCGATCAGCGCCGAGGCCGGCACGCGGTAGTCCTCGAAGATCAGCTCGGCGGAGTCGATGCCTTTGTAGCCGATCTTCTCGAGCTTGCGCGAGACGCGAAACCCCGGACCCTTCTCGGCCAGGAGCATGCTCATGCCCTTGTGGCGCGGCTGGGCGTCCGGGTCGGTCTTGACCAGCAGGGCGAACACCTGGCCGTGGATGCCGTTGGAGATCCAGGTCTTGGTGCCGTTGACGAGATAGGCGTCGTTGCCGGAGCGCACCGCGCGGGTGCGGATCGCCTGCAGGTCGGTGCCGCAGTCGGGCTCGGTGAGGGCGAGCCCGCCGCGCAACTCGCCCGTGGCGAAGCGCGGCAGATAGGCGCGCTTCTGCTCCTCGGTGCCGACCCGCTCCACGCACGCCGCCATGATCAGATGCGAGTTGAAGATGCCGGAGAGCGACATCCACACCTCCGACACCCGCTGCACGATGCGCGCGTAGGTGGTGGCGGAGAGGCCGAGCCCGCCCCAGGCCTGCCCGATGGTGGCGCCGAACAGCCCCAGCGCCTTCATCTGCTCCACCATCTCCTGCGGGTAGGTGTCGGCATGCTCGAGCGCACGCACGTGCGGGCGAACGTCCCGTTCCAGCCACTTGCCGACCGCATCGAGGATGGCCTCGTCCTCCTCGCGGGCGACCGGGTGGGCGTGGCTGGCGGAACCGCTTGTGGCTGCCGTCATGATTCAATCTCCGAGGTCTCGAACCTGCGCTGTCATACCGGAATTTCGCGAAGCGAAATATCCGGTGCCCACCCCGACCATGGTGAGAGCTTCAGGACGGCCCCCGGGTGCCGGACATTCGCCTTCGGCGAACTCCGGGATGACACCTCAAGCCCCGCCGCCCTCGGTCATGAGCCAGGCTCCGCAGCACGCCTTGGCCAGCTCGCGCACGCGCAGGATGTAGCTCTGCCGCTCGGTCACCGAGATCACGCCCCGTGCATCGAGCAGGTTGAAGATGTGGGAGGCCTTGATGCACTGGTCGTAGGCGGGCAGGGCCAGCCTGTGGCGCCTGTCGTTGGCCTCCGGTGCGGGCGCGCCCGCCGCCAGCAGCGCCTTGCACTCCTTCTCGGCGTCGCGGAAGTGGGCGAGCAGCATGTCGGTGTCGGCGTGCTCGAAGTTGTAGCGCGAATACTCCTGCTCGGCCTGCAGGAACACGTCGCCGTAGGTGAGCTTGCGGTCATCCTCGCGGCCGTTGAAGTTGAGGTCGAACACGCGGTCGACCCCCTGCACGTACATGGCGAGGCGCTCCAGGCCATAGGTGATCTCGCCCGACACGGGATTGCAGTCGAAGCCGCCGACCTGCTGGAAGTAGGTGAACTGCGTCACCTCCATGCCGTCCAGCCACACTTCCCAGCCGAGGCCCCAGGCGCCCAGCGTCGGGCTCTCCCAATCGTCCTCGACGAAGCGGATGTCGTGGGCCAGGGGATCGATGCCGAGGGCGCGCAGGCTGCCCAGGTAGAGCTCCTGGCTGTCCTCCGGCGACGGCTTCAGGATGACCTGGAACTGGTGATGCTGATGCAGCCGGTTCGGGTTCTCGCCATAGCGGCCGTCGGCCGGCCGCCGCGAGGGCTGCACGAAGGCGGCGTTCCAGATGCCCGGCCCCAGCGCCCGCAGGGTCGTGCCGGGATGGAAGGTGCCGGCGCCCACCTCGACATCGTAAGGCTGCAGCAGCACGCAGCCCTGCTCGGCCCAGAAACTCTGCAGGGTCAGGATCAAGGACTGAAAGCTGGGCGGC
>DASRDL010000579.1:0-4875 GCA_035652635.1 Hyphomicrobiaceae bacterium
GACCGGATCGATGCGCTTGAAGCTCCGGCTGCGCCAGCTCGTCTTCTCCGTGAACGAGGCGCCGCCCGCGGCGCCGTCGATGCCCCCACGCGCCACCGGCGTGTGCACCTCGCCGCAGGACGGGCACACGATCGGATCGCGCGCGAGGTCGTAGAATCGCACGCCGCATGCCGCACACACGCGCTTGGTGCCGCGCATCGCCTTCATCGCCTGGGACACCGTGGTCATTCGACAACCTCGCAATGTGAAGCCCAAAAGCCGGACGGCGCCGACGGGGCTCCCCCGCCGACGCGTCCCTCTGCTCTGTCGCAGCTACTCTTCCAATCAGGCCTTCTGGATCTGGCCTGCCTGCTTGCCGCGGCCCCTGCGGTCGTCCTCAAGCGTGAAGGTGACCTTGTCACCCTCGTTGAGGGAGCGGATGCCGGCCGCCTCGAGGGCGGTGGCATGCACGAAGACGTCCTTGGAGCCGTCCTCGGGAGTAATGAAGCCGAAGCCCTTCGCGGTGTTGAAGAACTTCACGGTTCCTGTAATTCGCATAGTCAGCCTTTCCCATGATGCGTGAAATAGGCCGGTCACGCATGGGCTCACGCTCGACCCAGGCAGCTCAGGTTCGGGAAAGGGCACTGTGCCGGCGACGGCGAGTGTCTAACCAAAAGATGAGTGGGCAGCCCACCATGGGCCGCACCGGCAGCACACATATGGGCTGCGCCGCGATCAATTGCAAGCGCGACCGCAACCGCGGGGCATTGCCACGCTCGGGGCGGGAGCCTGTCGCTCGCAGTTTCACCGTGTCACAATGGTCCAATCGAAAGGCTCGGCAGTCCTGTCCATTACCATCGAGGGCCCATGAATCTCTCCACCAAGCTCAAGGAGCGCGCCGCGACGGGGCGGCCGATCCGCATCGGCCAAGTCGGGGCCGGCAAGTTCGGGACCATGTTCCTGGCCCAGGTGCGGCTGACGGCCGGCATGCACCTCGCGGGCCTCGCCGACCTGATGCCCGCCCGCGCGCGCGAGCGCATGGTCGGCGTGGGCTGGCCCGTGGAGCAGACGCGGGCCGCATCGATGGCGGAGGCCGTCAAGAACGGCTCCACCTTCCTCACCGACGACGCCATGGCCGTGATCATGAGCCCGCACATCGACGTCGTGATCGAGGCAACCGGCGATCCGGCCACCGGCATCCGCCTCGCGCGGGCCGCCATCCGCGCCGGAAAGCACATCGTCATGGTCAATGTGGAGGCCGATGCACTGGCGGGCCCGCTGCTGGCGCGCGAGGCGCGCGAGGCTGGCGTCGTCTACTCGCTGGCCTGGGGCGATCAGCCGGCGCTCATCTGCGAGCACGTGGACTGGGCCCGCACCTGCGGGTTCGAGGTGGTGGCCGCCGGCAAGGGCACCCGCTATCACCCGAGCTACCATGCCTCCACGCCCGACAGCGTGTGGGGCATCCTCGACCAGTACCTCAAGATCAAGGACCGCACCCACGTCAACCCGAAGATGTTCAACTCGTTCATCGACGGCACGAAGTCGGCCATCGAGATGACGGCGGTGTTCAACGCCACCGGCCTCGTGCCGCAGGCGGCGGGCCTCGGCTTCCCGCCCGCCTCGCGCTTCGAGCTGGCGCAGGTCTGCAAGCCCAGAGCCGAGGGCGGGACGCTGGAGAGGAAGGGCGTGACCGAGGTGGTCTCCTCGCTCGACCGCGAGGGCCGCGATGTGCCGCATCACATCGCCATGGGCACCTACGTGGTCGTGGAAAGCGACAGCGCCTACGCGCGGCAGTGCTTCGTCGAGTACAACTGCCTGCCCGATGCGACGGGAACCTACGCCGCGCTCTACCGCCCCACGCACATGATCGGGCTGGAGCTCGGGGTGTCGGTGGCCTCGGCGGTCTTGAGGAAGGAGCCGACCGGCGCACCCATCACCTTCAACTCCGATGTGGTCGCCACCGCCAAGCGGCCGCTCGCGAAGGGCGAGGTGCTGGACGGCGAGGGGGGCTTCCTGGTGTGGGGCAGGCAGACGCCGGCGCAGGTGTCGCTGGCGGAGGGCTATCTGCCGCTCGGCCTTGCCAGCGACGTGCGTCTCACGCGGGACATCGCCGAGGGCCAGCCGCTGCGCTGGAGCGACGTCGCCATCGATCCGGCTGCCGAGGCGGTCAAGGTGCGGCGCGAGATGGAGGCGGCGTTCGCGCGGCCCAAAGGATGAGGCTTCCGCAGGCGGAGGGTGGAGATGCCACGCTACGTCGCCCTGCTGCGCGCCGTGAACGTCGGCGGCTCGACCAGGCTGCCGATGGCCGACCTCAGGGCCATATGCGCCGAGCTCGGTTTCACCGGGGTGGAGACCTACATCGCCAGCGGCAACGCGGTGTTCGACGCCGAGGCGGCGCCCTCGCGCGTGAGGGCCGGGCTGGCAGCGCGCCTGCTGGCCTACTGCGGCAAGCCGGTGGGCGTGACGGTGAGGACGGCGCCGGAGATGGCGGCCATCCTGGCGGCCAACCCCTACGGGCGGGCCGAGCCGAGATTCACGTATGTGATCTTCCTCGACCGGCGTCCGCCGCGCGACTGCCTCGATCGCGTCATCGGGCGAACGAATGAGGAGATGCACCTGGGCGAGAGGGAGATCTTCGTCCACTACCCGAGCGGCATGGGGCGCTCCAAGCTGCGCATCCCGGCCGCCGACGCGGGCACCGCGCGCAACATGAACACCGTCGCCAGGCTGGCCGAGATGGCATCGCAATCCGCAGCGCGCGGGCGGCCATAGGCGGGGGCCGTGACTTTGCGCGGACGGCGACTTCCGTCCCGGGAAGCGCCGAAGAAGCGTCAGTCGGTCGCCTTGCTGCCGTAGACGACGCTGCCGCTGGGGCCGTCGCAGCCGGCTTCGCAGATGACGGCACCGTGGTCGGGACGAGCCGCGGCCGAAGCCCCGCGCGCTCCGGTCAGCGGCGGATCGCCGGCAGTTTCGAAGGGGTCGGGGCGGCGGACGGCCCCGAGCGGCTTGACCGGATACTGGGGCGCGGTGGCCGGCTCTTCGGGTTGCCTTCGGCCACGCACCGTCGCGTCACTCTCCGTGTCGCCGGCCTCGTCCGCCAGTACGGGCGGCACCCGGGGCGCGACACCGGAGGTGAGTGCCAGCACGCACAGGGCAGCAATGAGTGTGCGCCCGAAGGTGGTCGGCCTGCAGGGCATCGGGCGGCGCCTTCTCTTCCGGCTTGCCGCTCCCACTATCGCTCGGGACGGGTTAACCGATCCCTGCACCGCGGGCCGAAAGTGCGCCGCCCGGGTCGCGGCCCGGCTCAAGGGTAGCGCCAGAAGTCGCCTCTGGGCGTGCTGATGCGGCGCAGGATGGGGATGCGCTTGTCCGGCGGCCGCTCGCCGGTCTGCAGGAGGAGGGCGATATCGTTGAGCAGTGCACCCTTCTCGGCATAGGTCGAGTGGTTGAGGGTGAGATACTCGGTGCTGGTCTGGCTCACGTCGATGGTGTCGATGCCGGCGAGCACGATCGGCCCGTCGGGCGGCACGTCGCCGGCCCGCGGGATGCCGCCTGCGACCTTGCGTGCTGCCGTCATGGCCAAGTCGTTGTTGGAGCAGTAGAGCGTGACGCCGCGCCCGTAGCTCTTCAGGTTCGCCGCCAGGTTCTCGAACAGATTGCGGTCGACGTCAGGCGCCGCCAGGATGATCTGGTTGAGCCGCACGCCCGGCGGCAGGCTCGGACCCAGCGCCTGCAGCACGCGCAGCAGCGGCATGTTGCCCATGCTGTGGGCGATGACGCTGACGCTCTGGGCGCCGGAGTCCTTGATGACGAGCTCGATGAACTCGCGCAGATAGGGCTCGGCCTGCTCGGAGCTTTCACGGTCGTAGTTGTAGCTCATGACGCCACCGCCCGAGGGCCAGCTGTAGACGAACGAGGCGCCGTCGAATTTCAGGTCGTAGGCCATCTGCGCGGCGCGGAAGAGCGCGTAGTCGAAGCTCGTGTTGTAGCCGTGCACGAACACCACGGCCTGGTCCTTGAACGCCGTGCTGCCGCCGATGCGCTTGCGGACGAGCCCGATGAACTCTTCACGCGTGAGCGCCGCGAGCTCGCTGATGGTGAAGTGCTTGGCCGGGTCCTCGGCCTGCTCGTAGATCGTGACGTTGAAGTAGGGGACGCGGATCGCGAACGGGCGCTCGATGTTGGGCACCTGGTGGGTCTTGGGCACCGTCACCAGGGCTCGCCCCAGCTCCAGACGGCGCGCGCGGTCGGACGTGTAGGTGATGCGCTTCGGCTCGTCCTTGTGCACGCGGTCGGTGCCGTAGAACACCGGCACAACGTCCCAAGCTGCCTGGGGTGCGGACGGTGATCCGGGTGGCGGCTCCGCCGGCTTGGGCATGGCCGGCCGGGCCGAGCGCGTCGGCGCGGCCGAGGGCGTCCCGGGCGCTGCCGCCACGGGCCGCTCCGCCGGAGGAGGAGCCTCCGCCAAGCGCTTGGCGGCCGCCTCCTCGGCTTGCTTCGTGCGGCGCTCCTCGGCCTCGCGCGAGGCAGCGGCCTCTGCCAGGCGGCGCTCGGCCGCCATTCTTTCCTCCTCGGCCTTCCTCGCCGCCTCGGCTTGCCGGCGCGCGCCTTCCTCCGTGGCCCGACGCTCGGCCGCAGCCCGCTGCTCCTCGGCCTCCTTCCGGGCGGCCACCTCGGCCTCGCGACTCGCGCCACCGCCGCCGTCGCGGCCCGCCATGGTCGGCGGCGGCTGCTCCAGCCGAATGCCCGACGTAAAGAGGATGACCGGGATGACGAGGCCGAGCGGGGCCAGCCGGCAGATGATCTTGGCCAGGCGCGAGAGATTGCGCGAGGCGAACCAGATGAAGCCATAAAGCAGCGCCGCTACGACGACGATGGCAATGTCGACGGTGTTCG
>DASRDL010000580.1:0-10564 GCA_035652635.1 Hyphomicrobiaceae bacterium
TCAGGCGAACTGTGCCATTGAGCGCGCCAACTGACGGGCGCAGGGGATCGCTTCTATAACGCATTTCCCCCGAGCTGACCTTTTCCCGTTAGGCCCTTTGCGGCTGCTCCCCCTGCGCTCTCCGTTGCCGACGTGGCGCCCGTATGCGTCGCGCGAGCGTCGGCCCATGTGAAGACGCACCGGAGATCCTACCTCTTGCAAACCGCAAGCTTCGCCGAGCTCGGGCTCAGCGCAAAAGTGCAGGCCGCCGTCAAGGCCGCCGGCTATACCGAACCGACCCCAATCCAAGTCCAGGCCATCCCCGTCGCCGTGACGGGCCGCGACGTTCTCGGCATCGCCCAGACCGGAACCGGCAAGACCGCCGGCTTCGTGCTGCCCATGCTGGCGCGGCTCGAGACCGGAAGGGCGCGCGCGCGCATGCCGCGCTCGCTGATCCTGGCGCCGACGCGCGAGCTCGCCGCCCAGGTGGCGCAGAGCTTCGAGAAATACGGGGTCAACCACAAGCTCTCGCTGGCGCTGCTGATCGGCGGCGTCTCCTTCGACGACCAGCTGAGAAAGCTCGACCGCGGCGTGGACGTGCTGATCGCCACCCCCGGCCGCCTGCTCGACCACTTCGGCCGCGGCAAGATCCTCTTGACCGGCGTCGAGATCCTGGTGATCGACGAGGCCGACCGCATGCTCGACATGGGCTTCATCCCCGACATCGAGCGCATCTGCAAGCTGCTGCCGCCCAGGCGGCAGACGCTGTTCTTCTCGGCCACCATGCCGCCCGAGATCCAGCGCCTGGTCGACAGCTTCCTCAGAGACCCGGTGCGCATCGAGGTGGCGCGTCCCGCCACCACGGCGGCCACCATCACCCAGCGCTTCCGCTACTGTCCCTCCACCGAGGACTGGGAGAAGCGCGAGGTGCTGCGCGAGCTGATCCGCTCCGAGAACGTCAAGAACGCCATCATCTTCTGCAACCGCAAGCGTGACGTGGCGATCCTTCTCAAGTCGCTCGTCAAGCATGGCTTCAACGCCGGCGCTCTGCACGGCGACATGGACCAGATGAGCCGCATGGCGACGCTCGACGCCTTCCGCGAGGGGCGCATCCAGCTCCTGGCGGCCAGCGACGTGGCCGCCCGCGGCCTCGACATCCCCGATGTCAGCCACATCTTCAACTTCGACGTGCCCTGGCAGTCCGACGACTACGTGCACCGCATCGGCCGCACCGGGCGCGCCGGCAAGGAAGGCCGCTCGCTGACGATCGTCACCCCCGACGATTTCAAGCAGCTCAAAGACATCGAGAAGATGCTCGGCGGGCCCGTCACCTGGATCGGCGATCCCCCGAGCGAGGAGGACCTCGCCAGCGGCGCGCGGCGCCGCCGCGGACGCGGCGGACGCGGGGCCAGGCCCTCGGCCGGCGGCCGCGAGGCCAGGGGTGAAGCGCGAGGCGAGCGCAACGGGTCGGCCCACGGTCGGCCGCGGTCGCGGCAAGGCGGCAGCGGAGAGCAGCGACGCCCGCATGCCGAGCGCCAGCCGCAGGCTGCAAAGCCGCGCGAGGCTCACGATGATCGCCCCCCGCGCAACGGCCGCCCGCGCGGCGACCTGCAGGCCGCCCCGCAGCGCCAGCCGCGCCAGGAGCGCCAGCCGTGGGAACCGCGGCCGCCGCGCCAGCCCGATCGCCGTCGTGACGACCGCACGCCGGCTCCCGTCGGGCTCGGCGATCACGTGCCGGCCTTCCTCAAGAAGGCCACCCGCAGCACCCATTGACCACGCCCGGCCGTGCCTGCCGCGCGAGCGGCGCGCAGTCGTAAGGCGTGGCCCGGCGCTCTCCCCGCCGAGGGGAGGGGGCGCAGGCGCCTTGCGTGGCGCGCATCTTCGGAGCAGGTTCCCGGTGCCCCATGCCCACCGCGGCCGTCCGCGGTGAGGAGCAGGCGGAGACAACCGACGGGATGAGCATGTCGTCCGGCAGCAACGCCACGCCAGCCCAAGTCCTCGCCGACCTGTGGACCGCCGCCGGCGGCGAGCCGGAGGCGCTCGGCCGGGTCGAGCTCACCGGCGCCGAGCCTGCCCTTCCGTCGTCCTTCCGCGTCGGCGCCGCGGCGCAGGCGACGATTGCCGCGGCCGGGCTCGCCGCCGCCGAGATCTGGCGGCGCCGTACCGGCAGGGCGCAGACCGTCGCCGTCGACATGCGCCACGCGGCGATCGAGTTCCGCAGCGAGCGCTACATGCGCGTGGACGGCAATCCACCGGGCCCGACCTGGGACAAGATCGCCGGCGTCTACGACACCGGCGACGGCCGCAAGGTGCGCCTGCACACCAACTTCCCGCATCACCGCGACGGCATGCTGGCCCTGCTCGGCTGCGCCTACGAGCGCGCGGCGGTGCAGTCGGCCCTGCTGAAGTGGAAAGGCGAGAAGTTCGAGACCGCGGCCGCCGAAGCCGGGCTGGTCGCCACCCTCTATCGCTCCCCGACCGAGTGGGCCGCGCACCCGCAGGGGCAGGCCGTTGCCTCTCTGCCGCTGTTCGAGATCACCAGGATCGGCGACGCTCCTCCCCGCCGCCTGCCGCCGGCCGGAGAGCGACCGCTGTCGGGCATCCGCGTCTGCGACCTCACCCGTGTCATCGCCGGACCGGTGTGCGGGCGCACGCTCGCCGCGCACGGCGCCGACGTCATGCGCATAACCGCGCCGCACCTGCCCGGCCTGCCCCAGCTCGACATCGACACCGGGCGCGGCAAGCTCTCCGCCGCCCTCGACCTGCGTTCGCCCGACGACGCCGAGCGGCTCATGTCGCTCGTACGCGAGGCCCACGTGTTCGTGCAGGGCTATCGGCCCGGGGGACTCGCCAGGCTCGGTTTCTCACCGGAGGCCCTGGCGGAGATGCGGCCAGGCATCGTCGCCGTCACGCTGTCGGCCTACGGCCACGCCGGCCCCTGGGCGTCGCGTCGCGGCTTCGACTCGCTCGTCCAGAACGCCACCGGTATCAACCACGCCGAGGCCGAGGCTGCCGGCACCGATCGGCCCAAGGAGCTGCCCGCCCAGGCGCTCGACCACGCCTCGGGCTACCTGATGGCGTTCGGCGCCATGATGGCGCTCGTCCGGAAGGAGCGCGAGGGTGGGTCCTGGCACGTGCGCGTATCGCTGGCGCAGACCGGGCACTGGCTGACGGGCCTCGGCCGCTTGCCGGGCGGCTTCGACTGCCACGATCCGAAGCATGCCGATGTCGGCGACCTGCTGGAGGAGGCCGACACGCCGTTCGGCCGGCTCACGTTCGTGCGGCACGCCGCCCGCCTGTCGGAGACGCCGCCGCGGTGGGAGCGGCCGCCGGTGCCGCTCGGGACGCACGCGCCGGTTTGGCCGTTGTAGCGGGAGAATGTCTGCGGACCCGTCAGCTCGGAGCAGCGCATGCCACGTCCGGTGAATGCCGTGGACTTCTGGCGTGGCTTCGCGCTCGTCACCATCTTCATCAATCACATTCCGGGCATCTTCTACGAGAAGCTCACGCACCGGAACTACTCCCTGTCGGACTCGGCCGAGCTCTTCGTCTTTCTCGCCGGCTGGTCGCTGCGCCACGTGGTCGGCCGGCCCGATGATCCCACTCCGACGCACAACCTGGTCTTCCGCCTGGGCGGTCGCGCCATCACGATCTATGCGGCGCACATGACGATCGTCATGCTGGCCATTGCCATGCTTGGTGCCGCTGCGATCATCCTCGAGAATCCGCTCATCCTCGAGTGGCACAACGCGGCGGCCGTCTTCAACAATCCGGTCGAGACCCACATCGGCCTCGTGCTGCTCAGCCATCAGCTCGGCTATTTCGACATCCTGCCGCTCTACGTCGTGCTGATGCTGTTCGCGCCCCTGGTGGCCATCATCCATCGCCAGGCCCCCAACCTGCTGGTGCCGATCTCGCTCGCGATCTATTTCTGCGCGCTCGTCTTCAAGATCACCGTGCCGACCTGGCCCACGGAGGGCCAGTGGTTCTTCAATCCGCTGTGCTGGCAGCTCGTGTTCGTGCTGGGCTTCAGCTTGTCGCGCGAACACGGTCCGGGCGGCTGGGTGCGCGCCCATATCCGCTGGGTGCGGATTGCTGCAGTGCCGTTGCTCGTCGCCGGATCGGTGATGGTCTGGATGCGCTGGACGCCCGACCCCACCCAGGTGCCGGAGCCCAAGCTCCTGTTCATCGTCGGCAAGACATTCGTGACGCCGATACGGCTCATACATTTCCTGGCCCTGGTCGCGGTCTTCTCCGCCGTCTATCCGCTGATCGAGAAGGCGGTGCCGCGCCTGGTCGAATTCCTGTCGATGCTGGGCCGCAACTCCCTGCAGGTGTTCTGCACCGGCTCGGTGCTGAGCCTCGCCGGACAGATCGTCCGCTTCTATTTCCGTGGTGGGATGATTGTCGACACTGTCCTGGTCGTTGTAGGTATCTGCCTCTTGGGAGCTGTAGCGTGGCTTTCGGAGTGGCGAGGCAGGGCGCGGAGGCCGGCATGAGCCGCATTTCCTCACGTGCTGCACTGGGAGGCGTGCTGACGGCCCTCGCGCTGGCGTGGGGTCCGCTCGCGCTCGGCCAGGGCAGCCCGCCGACGATCGCCCCGATCCCGAAGGCCTGCGAGACGGCCGGCGCCAACGTGGTCAGCCCCTCGCCGTTGCCCAACGTCACGCTCGCGCTCAAGGAGCGCAAGAAGATCAAGATCCTGGCGATCGGGGCCACCTCCGCGTCGCTGCGCGGCCCGGTCTCGGGGGGCCATTACGCCGTCGTCGAGAGCCTGCTCGAGTCGACCTTCAAGGGCCTCGACGTCGAGGTCGTGCACCGCGGCGTGTCGGGCGAGCTCGCAGCGGATGCCGCCGAGCGCATCAGGACCGAGGTCGCGCTCACCGAGGCCGATCTGGTTCTCTGGCAGCTCGGCACAGCCGATGCCTTGGCCCAGGTGCCGGTGGCGGACTTCCACGTGGCGGTGGCAGAGACCGTGGCGTGGCTCAAGCAGCACAAGGTCGACACCATCCTGGTCGGCATCAGGTATGCGCGCGCCATGGCCAAGGACCTGCACTACCAGGCCATCCGCGCCGCCATCAAGGAGGTCGCCAGGGAGCAGGGCGTGCTCAGGATCAACCGCTACGAGGCGGAGGAGATGCTGGAGAGCATCCGGCGCCAGCAGGGCGTGCAGCTGAGTGAGGTGGAGGTGACGGAAGAGGGCTACGCCTGCATGGCCGAGTACCTGGCGCGCGCGATCGCCGCGGGGCTGTTCCTGAAGGAGGGGCCGCCGCAGGGCCGCACCGCGCCCAGCAAGCAGCCCTAGAGAAATCCGCGCCGAGCGCGGGCGGGCTTCGCGCGCGGCCGCTTGCGTGCCTCGGCACGCCGGCCCGCCGCCAGCGCCTCGCGCGCCCACGCCACCATCTCCTCCGGCTCGTCGAGCAGCCGCTCCGGCGCGTGCCAGTAGGAACCGATCTCCACTCTCCGCCCCCTGGCCTCGTAGCTGAAGGGCCGCAGTCCCTCCCCCTCGTAGGCGGCGCGGTTGCCGTCGTCGACCTTGAAGTAGAGCGTGTCGCGCAGCACGAGGGCGAAGATCACCCCGTCGCAGTAGAGCCCGGCACCGCTGAACATGCGCCGCGACGTGATGTGCCCGAGGCCGGCCATCTGCTCCTTCAGGAACTCGAGGAAGTCGGCGCTTGCGGCCATGTCAGGCTCCGCCGGCCGCAGGCGCGAGGCCCAGCGCGCCGACGATGCTCGCCGCCACCTCCTCGGGCGAGGGCACGATGGAGACCGCGAGCGCGCGCTCCTCGGGTCCCGGCTCCTCCAGCGTGGCGAGCTGGCTGTCCAGCAGCGAGGCCGGCATGAAATGGCCCTGGCGTGCCCGGAGCCGGCCGGCGATCAGCTCCCTGTCGCCCCCGAGATAGACGAGGCGCACGCCCTCCCTCGATCCGATGATGCGCTCACGGTAGGCCCGCTTCAGCGCCGAGCACGAGACGATGCCAGGGTCGCCCGAGGCCAGACGCCCGTCGATCCATTGGGCGATGGCTGCGAGCCAGGGCGCGCGGTCGGCATCGTCGAGCGGCAGGCCGCGGCTCATCTTGGCGACGTTGGCCGGCGGGTGGAAGCTGTCGGCGTCGCGGAACGGCCAGCCGAGCACCGCCGACAGCGCCTCGCCGACGGTGCTCTTCCCCGCCCCGGCCACCCCCATCAGCACGATCACGAGGGGCTTCATGGCAGCCGTTCTCCCCAGCTCCGCCCCCGCATCACCCGCCCTTGGCCGGCTCGAGGTGCCCGCCGAAGCCCTTGCGCATGGCGGAGAGCACCTTCTCGGCGAAGGTGTGGTCCTGGCGCGAGCGGAAGCGGGCGTAGAGCGCGGCGGTCAGCACCTCGGCCGGCACCGCCTCCTCCACCGCCGCCTGCACGGTCCAGCGGCCTTCCCCGGAGTCCTCGACGTGGCCCGAGTAGGCCGCAAGCTCCGGGTCCTCGGCCAGCGCCGCGGCGGTGAGGTCGAGCAGCCAGGAGGTGATGACGCTGCCGCGGCGCCACACCTCGGTGACGTCGGCGACGTCGATGGCGAGCCGCAGCTCCTCGGGCAGGCGCTGCGCGCCGGCATTCCTGAGGATGTCGAGGCCCTCGGCGATCGCCTGCATCATGCCGTACTCGATGCCGTTGTGGATCATCTTGACGAAATGGCCGGCGCCGTGCCCGCCGGCGTGCAGATAGCCCTGCTCGGGCCTGGCATCGCGGCCCTTGCGGTGGGCCGTGACCGGGATGTCGCCCTTGCCCGGCGCCAGTGCCGCAAACACGGGATCGAGCCGGTCGACGGTCGCCTTGTCGCCGCCGATCATCAGGCAGTAGCCGCGCTCCAGCCCCCACACGCCGCCCGATGTGCCGACGTCGAGGTAGTGGAGGCCGCGCGCCTCGAGCTCGCCGGCGCGGCGGATGTCGTCTTTCCAGAAGCTGTTGCCGCCGTCGATGACGGTGTCGCCGGGTGCCAGCCGCGCGGCCAGCTCGTTGACGGCGGCCTCGGTCGTGGCTCCGGCGGGCAGCATCACCCACACCACGCGCGGTGCCCGCAACGCCCCGACCAGGGCGTCCAGGTCGGCCGCCGTCGCCGCGCCCTCCGCTGCCAGCGCGCGGCCCGGCGCCGGATCGCGGTCGTAGACGACGCAGCCGTGCCCGCGGCGCATCAGCCGGCGGGTGATGTTGGCGCCCATGCGCCCGAGGCCCACGATGCCGATCTGCACGGCGTTTTCCTCCCCTCTCTCCCTCTCCCCGCCAAAGGCGGGGAGAGGGAACGCGCGCCATTCTACTCGCGCCCGTTCCGCTATACCTTGTCGCGGTCTGGCGCGCATCAGCCCCGGGGTATTCTCGATGACTTCGTCAAACTTCGCCTACGTCTCTGCCGCCGAGCTCGCGCGCATGATCCGCGCCAAGCAGGTTTCCGCCGTCGAGGTGATGCGGGCGACGCTGGCGCGGGCCGAGCAGGTGCAGGCCGCCTGCAACTGCTTCATCACCATCTGCGCCGAGGAAGCCATGCGCGACGCCGCCGCGGCGGATGCGGCCCTGGCCCGGGGCGACCGCATCGGTCCGCTGCACGGCGTGCCGTTCTCCGTCAAGGACATGGTCAACACCAAGGGGGTGCGCACCACGTTCGCCTCCTTCATGTTCGAGCACAACGTGCCGGCGGCCGACGCCGTCTCGGTGGCCAGGCTCAAGGCTGCGGGCGCCATCCTGTTCGCCAAGACGACCACCCCCGAGTTCGGGCACATGCCCTACACGCAGGCGCCGCTGTTCGGGCGCACGCGCAATGCCTGGGCGGCGGATCGCACGAGCGGCGGCTCGTCCGGTGGTGCCGCGGTGGCGCTGGCCGCCGGCGCGGGCCCGCTGGCCGTGGGCACCGACGCCGGCGGGTCGACGCGCATTCCCGCCGCCTGCAACGGCGTGGTGGGCTTCAAGCAGTCGGCCGGCGTCATCCCCCACGACATGTCGCCCGAGGTGTTCGCCAACGTGTCGAGCATCAACCCGATGGCGCGCACGGTGATGGACACCGCCCTGATGCTGGAGGCTATGGCCGGCCAGCACCCGAGCGACCCCTACTCCTACGGCGCGCCGTCCTCCGGCTTCGTGGAGGCGGCCCGTGCCCAGGGCGCGCTGTCGGGACTGCGCATCGCCTGGCGGCCGCTGCTCGGCAACAGCGTGATCGACAGCGAGGTATTGGCCGCCACCGAGGCCGGAGCCATGGCACTGGGCGAGCAGGGCGCTGCCGTGGAGCCGATGGACGACGACCTGGAGCCGGTCGAGCCCATCTGGTTCGCCTATTCCAGCGCCATGTGGAACGCGCGCTTCCGCGAGGCGCTGCCCAAGTGGGGCAACCGCCTGAGCCCGACGCTCGTCAGGCAGATGGAGCTCGGCAAGGACGTGAGCGCCGAGGCCGTCGGACGCGCGCTCCTCGCCCGCACCCAGCTCTACCGCAAGGTGCAGGGCTGGTTCGACACCTTCGACGTGGTCGCCATGCCGACGCTGACGCGCACCGCCATTCCGATCGAGGAACGGCTGTTCGAGCCCATCGAGATCGAGGGCCGGAAAGTGGATACCGTACGCCGCGCCTGGTATCCCTACACGCACCCCTTCAACCTCACCGGCCATCCGGCCATCACGCTGCCGTGCGGGATGCACAGCGACGGGCTGCCAATGGCGATCCAGCTCGTCGGCCGGCGCGGTGAGGATGCGCGGCTGCTGCGCGTGGCGGCCTCCTTCGAGCAGGCCAGGCCCTGGGCGCACCTGCACCCACGACCGTGAGGCGCCTGCCGGCCTTTACGCATTCTTTACCTGGCTCGCCGGTGCGTTGCCGGCCGGGGCCGCCGGCCGGCTAAGCTTCGAGCGCCCTGGGGAGAGCGCGCCGTCGCCGACAGGGAGCAAAGTGTCATGTACGATCTGCTGGTCCGGTTTGCGCGGGACGAGAGCGGAACGGCTGCCCTGGAGTATGGGCTCATCGCCGCCCTGATCTCGATCCCCATAATCTCCGCCGCCCGGGATACGGCGCTGGCAATCCGCGGCACCTTCAACCAGATTGCCAGGGCCATGGAGTAGGCGAGAGGGGGCAGACGGGCCCCTCCCCGCTCACACCTCGAGCACGATCTTGCCGATGGTGCTGCCGCTCTCGATCTGAGCGTGGGCGCGCTTGAGGCTGGCGGCGCCGAGGCGGCCGAAGCTCTCGGTCATGGTGGTGCGCAGGATGCCGCGGTCGACGAGGTCGGCCGTCTCGGTGAGCAGCCGGTGCTGCTCGATCATGTCGGGCGTGGCAAACGTGGAGCGCGTGAACATCAGCTCCGGGTGAAGGCTCACGCACTTGGTCCACATCTGTGCGGCGTCGAAGGCCTTGAGCGAGTCCATGCCGTCGATCACGCCGATGCGGCCCTGTGGCGCGACCACCTCGGTGATCTGGCCGGCGTTGCGGGGCGTTCCGGTGAGCGACAGCACGATGTCGGCGCCGGCGAAGCCGGCGGCCTTCAGCTGCGCCGCGAACGGCTTGCTGTGGTCGATGACGTGGTGGGCGCCGAGCTCGCGTACCCAGGCCTGGGTCTGCGGCCGCGAGGCGGTGGCAATGACGGTGAGGCCCGTGAGCCTGCGCGCAAGCTGGATGGCGATGGAGCCGACCCCGCCGGCGCCGCCTACGACCAGCAGCGAGCGCCAGTCCGCGCCCTCGCCGCGCTTCACGCCGATGCGGTCGAACAGCAGCTCCCAGGCAGTGAGCGTGGTGAGCGGCAGGGCGGCGGCCTGGGCGAAGGACAGCGACTTGGGCTTGCGCCCGACGATGCGCTCGTCGACGATATGGAAGGGCGCATCCGTGCCCGGCCGATTGATGCTGCCGGCGTAGAAGACCTCGTCGCCCGGCTTGAAGAGGCTGCAGCCGCGCCCTGTCGCCTCCACCACGCCGGCCGCGTCCCAGCCGAGGATGACCGGCGCTGCCTCCGTGCCCTGCCGGCGCATGCGCGTCTTCACGTCCACGGGGTTGACCGACACCGCCTTGACCCGCACCAGCAGGTCGCGGTCGCCGGGGGTGGGCACGGCGGTCTCGAACTCGAACAGTGAGCGTTCCTCCGTGATCGGCAGGCTCGCGGCGTAGCCGACCGCGACCATCTTTCCAGCCGCCATCGTTTCCTCCTTACTCCGGTGCGAGGAAGTCGGGATAGAATGCGGCGGCCGGCCCGGCAAGGCGGTCCGGGGCCGGAGCAGCCTTGCTTGTCCTCGGGGGCTACCCGCTGAATGGTGTTCGGCACCCGGGTCCGGGCGGCGGCCGTCGCCAGATGGTCCTGCTGCGGTGCAAGGCGCCAAACGCCGGCCGCGGGGGCGAAATAATTCCGTCACCCCCGCGTCGAGGTGTTGACCGGGCAAGACGCGCTCGTATATAAGGCGCGCACTCTCACGGCAGGCGGTAGGCCGTTGCTGTGGCTTGGGGTTGAAAGCCCCGCCCTGGCCTAGACGCTGTCGTCGTCAAGCAGAGGACAATTTCGGGCCAAGATCCCCTGTCGCGAGAGCGCGGGTGGATCCTCTGGAATGAAAGCCGGGGGGCGGGGATCGCGCCTCGGCGGCAGGCTTTGGC
>DASRDL010000581.1:0-3768 GCA_035652635.1 Hyphomicrobiaceae bacterium
CATCAAGGAGATCATCGCCCGCAAGGCGCCGGGCCTGCCGATCTGCATCTCCTTCGAGGTGCTGCCGGAGATCAAGGAGTACGAGCGCACCTCCACCACGGTCATCAACGCCTACGTCATCGGCATCGTCGGCACCTATCTCGCCGCGCTGCGGCGCAGCCTGGATGCGGCGGACATCGAGGCACCGCTGTTGCTCATGCAGTCGAACGGCGGCCTCACCACCGACCGGGCCGCGGCGGAGCGGCCGATCAACATCATCGAGTCGGGGCCGGCGGGAGGCGTGGTGGGGGCGCAGGCGCTGGCGCGCACTCTGGGTCTCGACCGCATCATCACCTTCGACATGGGCGGCACCACCGCCAAGGCCTCCATCGTCGAGCACGGCGAGGTGACGCGGGCGCACGAGTACGCGGTGGGTGCCGGCATCATGGTGGGCTCGCGGCTGCTGACGGGAGCGGGCTACACCCTGAAAGTGCCGGCCATCGACCTGGCCGAGGTCGGCGCCGGCGGCGGCTCGCACGTGTGGATCGACGCCGGCGGCGCCCTGCAGGTGGGCCCCGAGAGCGCCGGGGCGCTGCCCGGCCCGGTCTGCTACGATCTGGGCGGCGAGGTGCCGACCATCACCGATGCCAACGTCATCCTGGGCTACATCAACCCGTCGCATCTCATCGGCGGCGCACTCAAGCTCAACGCCGCCAAGGCGCGGGCGGTGTTCGAGGCCCGGATTGCGCGGCCGATGGGGCTCGCGCCGGAGGCGGCGGCTCATGGTGCGCACGAGATCGCCGCCTCCAACATGATCCGCGCCATCAAGGCCGTATCGACCGAGCGCGGCCGCGATCCGCGCGAGTTCGCGCTTTTCGCCTTCGGCGGCAACGGCCCGCTGTTCGCATGCGGCATGGCCCGCTCGCTCGGCATCGCCCGCGTGATCGTGCCGCCGGCGCCGGGGCTCTTCTCCTCCTTCGGCCTGCTCTATGCCGACGTGGAGCACCACTACTCGCGCACCTTCCGCCGCCTCCTGCGCGGCACCGATCTCGCCGAGATCGATGCCGCCTGGCGCGAGCTCGGTGCCCAAGCCCTGGCACAGCTCGCCGCCGAAGGCTTCACCGGCAGCCGCGCCCGCCTGCGCCGCTCCGGCGCCCTGCACTACAAGGGGCAAAGCTTCGAGCTCACCGTGCCGGTGCCGGACGGGCCCTTCGATGCCGCCATGGCCGCGCACCTCGAGGAGGCGTTCGGCGCCGAGCACGAGCGGACCTATGGCCACCGCGCCGGACCCGACGAGCCGGTGGAGCTCGTCTCGATCCAGGTGGTGGCGCAGGGCTTGCGCGGGGGCTCGGGCGTGCCCGAGCGCGTCGTCTCGAGCCGGCCGGAGGCCGAGCCGGGGCCGCCGCGACGCGCCTACTTCGGCGCCGGCTACGGCTTCCTCGACACGCCCGTGCTCCGCCGCTCCGATCTGGCTGCGCCGCGCTCGGGGCCCATCATTATCGAGGAGTACGATGCCACCTGCATCGTGCCCCCCGGCGCCACGGCCGCGCTCGACGCCGGCGGCAACGTCCTCATCGCGCTGGGCCAAGTCAGTTAGGGTGCGGAATCTGGTCCTGGCTCCCGGCTCTCGGGCTGACGCCCGAGGCCGGGATGACAGCGCTTCGGGCGCGAGCGTTTCGGTCAGATCGCCATGTCTTCCCGTGTCCCCCTTTCCCCGCACGCGGAGAGAGGGGCCTGGTCACTGGCCGGCGAAGACGATGGTGACGGGGCTGGCGTTGTCGACGACCTGGCCCGTCGGCTCGAGCTTGCCGCTCGCCGCATCGACGCGGAAGGTGACGATCGAGTGGCCCTGCTCGTTGGCCGCATAGAGGAAGCGCCCCGACGGATCGAGGCCGATGAAGCGGGGCTTGGGGCCCTGTGTCGGCTCCCAGCCCGCGTGCGACAGGAGCCCGCTGTCGGCATCGGCGGCGAAGATGGTGGCGCTGTCGTGGCCGCGGTTCGACGCATAGACGAAGCGGCCGTCGGGGGCGACGGCGATCTCCGCCGTCGTGCTGTAGCCGGTGAAGGTGGTCGGCAGCGTGGTGATCACCTGCTGCGGCGACAGCGTGCCGGTGCCCGCATCCCAGCGGTAGGTGGTCATGGTGCTGTCGAGCTCGTTGAGCACCCACACGATCGGCAGCTTGGGGTGGAAGGCCAGATGGCGCGGACCGGCGCCCGGGCGCGTCGTCACCGAGGTGGGTTTCGACGACAGCCGGCCCAGCGCCGGATCGAAGCGGAAGACGAACACGCGGTCGAGGCCCTTGTCCGGGACCAGCACGAAGCGGCCCGAAGGATCGAACACCACGTCGTGAGGCAGCGGGCCTGTCTGCTGCGTGCGGTGCGGGCCGCGCTCTCCCTCGCCTTCGAGCTCGGCCAGCTGATGGTGGTCCCTGAGCGAGCCGTCGGGCAGGATCGCCATCACCGCGAGGGTGCCGCTCGCATAGTTGGCCACGACCATGAACCGGCCCGACCGGTCGATCGCCTGGCGCACGCCGTTGCGGCCGCCGGTCGAGGCGCGGTTGAGGAGCCTGGCCGTGCCGGTGCGGCCGTCGAGTGCGAACGCGGTGGCATGGTCCTCGTCGCCGTGCACGGAATAGAGGAAGCGCCGGTCGGGGCTCAGCGCCAGGTAGGACGGATTGACGAGGCCGCCCAAGTGCTGGACATGCGTCCATGCCCCGCTTTCCGGGTCGACGCGGTAGACATGGATGCCGTCGCCACGCGCCTGGCGCTTCTCAGTGGTGAACGAGCCAACGTAGGCGAACATCGCGCGTCTCCTCCCGTGTTCCCTCTCCCCGTGCCGTTCGGGGTTGGTAGGGCGCAAAAAGGCGAAGCCGCATTGCGCCGATCTACGCGCGTATCGGTGCAATGCGCTGCGCTTTTGCACCCTACCCTCTGCCCCTTACCACGACCCTCTCCCCGCAAGCGGGGAGAGGGAGAATTTACCCCACCGTCAGGTTGAACAGCGTGGTCGTCTCCATGTCGTCGCCGTACCAGGCGGTGATGGCGGCTTCCCGCTTGCCGATGTAGTGCGGCTTGCCGCCTTCCAGCACCATCGGCACGTCGTGGCCCGGCACGAGAATCGTGCCGGGGCGCCGCCGCCAGAGCCTCCAGATCATCTCGATCGTCGCGCGCGTCACGGCCGGGTCGTAGGTCATGTCGGCCGTGCGCGAGACGAGCTCGGCCCGGTTCTTGGCGGCATCGCCGGTGAACACGGCATCGTGCGTCTTGCCTTCGAGCACGTAGACGAGATGGCCGGGCGTGTGTCCCGGCGCCACGTGCGCCCTGATGCGCGGCAGCACCTCCTCGCCGTCCTCGGCCGTGTGCAGGCTGGGCCAGCCCTTCAGCTCGCGCATGTAGAGCTCCGGCACCGGCGTCTCGCCCCAGGGCTCCTCGAGCGACCATGCGAGCTCGTGCGCGCCGATGACGATGCGCGCATGGCGGAAGAGCGTCCAGTTCACCGAGTGGTCGTGATGGGAGTGGGTGAGGAGGAGGTCGGTGACGTCCTTGGGCTCGAGCCCGCGGGCGGCGAGGCGCGGCTTGAGCAGCGGGCGCAGGCCGAACGAGCCGGCGTCGATGAGCGCCACGCGGCCGTGCCCGCGCAACAGCACGACGCTGCTCCAGCCGAGCCCGCCGTGGCAGACCGCCTTGCCGGGGTAGCCCTGGATGACGATGTCGATGTCGTAGCCTTCGATGTTCATCTGTGCCCCGATCTGGCTCTCTCCTGTCATGCCGGAGTTCCGCGAAGCGAAA
>DASRDL010000582.1:0-3150 GCA_035652635.1 Hyphomicrobiaceae bacterium
CGCGACGAGGACTGGATCGAGTATCACCCCGCCTACCGCGAGATGGAGCGGATCGCCTTCGGCGACTTCCAGTTCCACGCCATGAGCCACCGCCCCGGCGTGCTGGGGCTCGATGCGCCCCTGCACCCGGTCGCCAAGTACGCCTGCCAGTACCTGTTCGTGCAGGGCGAGTTCGGCATCATGTGCCCGATCAGCGTGACGGACACGTCGATCTACCTCATCCGCAAGTACGCGAGCCCGCAGCTGAAGGACTACCTGCTGCCGCGCATGCTCTCGGCCGACCCCGCCGTGCAGTGGAAGGGCACGCAGTTCATGACCGAGAAGGCCGGCGGCTCCGACATCGGCCGGGTCGAGACGGTGGCGAAGAACGAGGGCGGCACCTGGCGGCTCTGGGGCGAGAAGTGGTTCTGCTCGCACGCCGACGCCGATGTGGCCCTGATCCTGGCGCGGCCCGAGGGAGCGCCGGCGGGAACGAAGGGCCTCGCCCTGTTCGCCCTGCCGCGGCGGCTCGAGGACGGATCGCGCAACAGCTACCGCATCGTGCGGCTCAAGGACAAGCTCGGCACCCGCTCGATGGCCTCGGGCGAGATCAGGCTCGAGGGTGCGGTGGCCTATCCCGTCGGCCGGCTCGACCAGGGCCTCAAGCAGATGATGGACCAGGTCAACCTGTCGCGCCTCTCCCACGGCGTGCGGGCGGCCGCCATGATGCGCCGCTGCGTCAACGAGGCGCTCGCCGCCGCGCGGCACCGCGTGGCCTTCGGGCAGCCCATCATCGCCCACCCGCTGCTGCGCCGGCAGCTCATGAAGCTCATCGTGCCGACCGAGCAGGCGCTCTCCATGGCCATGTGCGCGGCCTGGGTGATGGGCGAGGCCGATAGAGGCTCCGCCGAGGCCGAGGCGTGCCTGCGCATTCTCACCCCGCTCGTCAAGTTCCGCGCCTGCCGCGACAACGTCGCCGTCGCCACAGGTGCGATGGAGGTGCGCGGCGGCAACGGCTACATCGAGGAGTGGGTCAACCCGCGGCTCGTGCGCGATGCCCAGATCGGCCTGTTGTGGGAGGGCACGAGCAACATCAACGCGCTCGATGTCATCACCCGCGCCGTCGGCAAGTCGCGGGCGCACAAGGCGCTGGAGGCGCTGCTGCGCCGGCGGCTGGGCGAGACCAAGGGTCTGCCGGCCCCTCTCATGGGCCGGCTCGACACGGCGCTGACGCGTGCCGTCGCCCTGGCCGAGACGGTGGCAGCCGAGCCCGCCTCGGAGCCGCAGGCAAGACGTGCGGCCTCAGCGCTCTATCACGCGGCGAGCGCCGTGCTGCTGGCCTGGGAGGGCACGCGCGACGCAGCCGATGCCCGCCGCGCGCTCTTTGCCCGCTTCGTGCTGGATCATCGCCTGTCGCCGCGCGATCCGCTGGCGGCGGAGGACGCGGCCTGGGAGCCCGACGCGATTGCCGCGGTGCTCGACGGTGGCCCCGTGCCGCTCGCCCGCGCCGCCCGGTTGCTCGCCGGCTAGGCACGCGCTTCAGCCACTCCAACAGATGCAATGCTCCACCGCGTCTGTACTTGCCCGGAAGCAGACGGGTGCGTGACAGGCACAACGGGCCGGAAGCGGCCCTGTGGATGCGCTGCGTGTGAACAGAATGTGGGGGCTACTCAATCACCTCGTCGGCGCGGGCGAGCAGTAGCGGCGGCACGGTGAGTCCGAGGGCTTTGGCGGCCTTGAGATTGACGAAGAGCTCGATTCTTGTCGGCTGCAGCACGGCTCCTTGGAGCAGCCGGAAAGAATGCTCACCGCTGCACGCAAGGAGCCGGCGACCGAGACTTCCCGACGCCGGCTCCTAGCAGGCTATTGCTTCTCCGGCGCCCAGTAGTAGTCGGCCGCGACGCTATAAGGCGGGAAGTAGAAGCGCTTCACCGGCACCGTCACCGAGGCCCACTTCCTGAGCGACTCGTAGACCTCCTTGAACACCGGGTTCTTGTCCGCCTCGCGCTGGGCGAGCCGATCCCACGCGGCCAGGAACTCCTTGTGGATCTCCGGCGGCGTGTGCTCGAGCTTCACCTTGTGCTTGTCGCGCAGCTCGACCACGGCCTCGGCATTCATGCGCTGCCACTTGGCCCACCAGGTGAAGAACACCTCGGTGATCGTCGCCTTGATCAGCTCCTGGTCGGCGGGGCTGAAGCTCCTCCACACGTCGCCGTTGATCAGAAGCTCGCCAATGGAGACCGACTCGTGCAGGGAAGGCGCGTAGTGATACTTCCAGATCGTGTGGAAGCCGAACCGCAGGTCCTCGATGCCACCGACCCATTCGGCGCAATCGATCGTGCCGCGCTCGGCGGCCGGCATGATCTCCGCCCCGGGCATGTTCACGACGCGCATGCCCATCTCGTTGAACACCTCCGCGGCAATCCCGGTCTCGCGGCAGCGCTGGCCCTTGAAGTCGGACACGCTGTCGATTTTCTTCTTGAACCAGCCGAGCGCCTGCGGGCTCGCCGTCTGCATCGGGAAAGAAACGACGTTGAGCTTGAGCGTCTCCTGGTAGAACTTGTGGAACAGCTGCAGGCCGCCGCCGTGCCACATCCAGCCCAGGTAATCCATGTGGTCCATGCCGAACGGCCCGCCGGGCCCTCCGGTGAATAGGATCGCAGCCTTGTTCTTGCCGACCCAGTAGCCGGGCCACGTGTGGGCGCCGTCGATGACCTTCTTGTGCACCCCGTCGAGCACCTCGAATGCGGGAACGACCTGTCCGGCCGGCATCGCCTCGATCTTGATCCGGCCGCCCGAGACCTGATCGATGCGCTTGGCGAGGTCCGTGAGATTCTCGTAGACCGTGCTCGAGGCCGGCCAGGAGGCCTGAATCTTGAGGACTCTCGGCTGCGCTTGGGTTTGAGCCTCGAGGCCGCTGCTGCCGACGACGAGGCCTGCAACGACACCTGTGAATGCTGCAGCAATGCGGTTGCTCGACATACTGAATCCTCCCTTGAGATCGATTGTTTTTTGTATGCGGCCGGCCGAAGCGCCGAGCACGACCGGGACACGGTAGGGGACGGGGCGGAGCGCGTCAATGCGCCGCACCCTCGTTCCTGCGGGCGATCGGCCGACAGAGGATGCCCACGAGTGCCGAGTCGCCGGCGCAGCCCCGGCATGACGAACGCA
>DASRDL010000583.1:0-5655 GCA_035652635.1 Hyphomicrobiaceae bacterium
GCGGGGTGCGTCGCGAGCAACGACCCGGGGGCCTATAAGAACCGCTCGGGAGCTGTCCCTGGCCTTGGTCGTGGCCTCGGTCAAACGGCGCCCACCTACATTCTCGTAGGGACCCAGCGGGATCTACGCCCGCACGGCTCATGCGGCTCTGCGACTCTTTTGAGTCCTGTCTTTAGGCCTTGCGCCCCGCCCAACGGCTTGGCTCAATGGGGCGTGAGCAACGCCACCGACATCCTCGAGGCGAAGAAGGTGCTGCGCGCGCGTATGAAGGCGCGGCGTGCCGACCTCGCCGCCGAAGCGAAGGCGCGGGCCGCGGAGGCGGTCGCGGGCCACGGCCTCGGCTTCCTCGACCCGCAGCCCGTCACCGGCAGCGTCGTCTCCGGATTCTCGCCTCTCCCCGACGAATTCAGGGTCTGGCCGCTGCTGCGCCGGCTCGCCGGTGAGGGCTATCGGCTTGCCATGCCGGTGATGCAGGGCAAGGGCCGGCCGCTCGTCTTCCGCGCCTGGGCGCCGGGCGATGCCATGGATCGGGCCGTGTGGGGCATCGCCGAGCCCAAGGCCGACAAGCCGCAACTGGAGCCCGACATCCTGCTCGTGCCTCTGCTCGCCTTCGATGCGGGGGGCTGGCGGCTCGGCTACGGCGGCGGGTACTACGACCGCACGCTGCGGGCCCTGCGGGCACGCAAGCCAATCATGGCAGTCGGGCTGGCCTTCGACGAGCAGAAGATCGACGCCGTGCCGCATCTCGACTATGACCAGCAGCTCGACTGGGTGTTGACGCCATCGGGGCCGATCAGGTGCATACGCTGATGATCTCGGATCGGCGGATGGTCGCTGCGCGAGGCGGGGCCGGCCCCGCGACCCCGCCGGGAGGGGACCTCCCGGACCCTCCCTCCTTGTTCGGAAAAAAAGGCGGCCCGGGGTCTCCCCGGCCGGGTCTGGGCGGGAGCGCGGTCGCGAAGCGAAATTCCCCGAGCAGGACAACCCTCTGATGCGGCTCCTCTTCCTCGGCGACGTGGTGGGCCGCTCCGGGCGCCGGGCGGTGCTCGAGGAGCTGCCGCGCCTGCGCGAGCGCTACCGGCTCGACTTCGTCGCCATCAACGGCGAGAACGCCGCCGGCGGCTACGGCATCACCGAGGCCATCCACCAGGACCTCCTCGATGCCGGCGCCGACGTCGTCACGCTGGGCAACCACGCCTTCGACCAGAAGGAGACGCTGGTGTTCATCGCCCGGCAGGAGCGGCTGCTGCGGCCCATCAACTTCCCGCCCGGCACCCCCGGCCGCGGCGCCGGCCTCATCAAGGCGAGGAACGGCGCCGAGGTGCTGGTGATCAACGCCATGGGGCTGATCTTCATGCCCGAGCTCGACTGCCCGTTCCGTGCGGTGGAGCGCGAGCTCGGCCTGTGTCCGCTCAAGCAGGGGGCCGACGCCATCGTCATCGACTTCCACGCCGAGGCCACCAGCGAGAAGCAGGCCATGGGCCATTTCGTCGACGGCCGGGCGAGCTGTGTCGTCGGCACGCACACGCACGCGCCGACGGCGGACGAGCGCGTGCTGCCGCGCGGCACCGCCTTCATCAGCGACATCGGCATGTGCGGAGACTACGAATCGGTGCTCGGCATGGATCCGGCCGAGCCGCTCGGCCGTTTTCTCACCAAGATCCCGCGCGGGCGCTTCGAGCCGGCCATGGGGCCTGCCACGCTCTCGGGGCTCGCCGTCGACATCGACGATTCGACCGGCCTTGCCAGGAGGACGGCAGCATTGCGGCTCGGTGGTGTTTTGACACCTACCGAGCCGCTATTTTGGGTCGAGTGAGAAAGAGAGTTGGTCTAATGCAGGGAGGACGGCCAATTCCGTCCTCCGGGCTTGATGAGAGAGCTGATACTCGCGGCTCCCGGGCCGACCGACCCTGGGCAGCTGGGTGGTCAGGTCCAGGATGCTTCCCGCATCCCGAGGGGGACGCTAGGGGCGAATGGTTAACGAAAGGTTAATGCGGCGGCGGGTGCGGGCCCGGTCGCGACCGGGGAGACACGAGGCATGCTCAATACCGCTCCCTTGGCGCAATTCCGGCCACTGGGCGACGGCCGCCTGGTGCGGCCGATCTATGCCGACTACTCGTTCGGCAACATCCCAAACACCATCGAGTTCCTGCTGACCGGCCAGAAGCGGGGGGCCCTGCTGCCGCCGGACTGCTTCGGCGGCGCCTATCCGCGGCCGCAGAAGGTGGTGCTGATCTTCGTCGATTCGTTCGGCTGGGAGTTCTGGCAGACGCATGGCGCCCGCTTCCGGGCAACGCGGCGCGTGATGGAGACGGGCACGCTGACGCCGATCTCGGCGCTGTTTCCCACCACCACGGCGGCGTCGGTGTCGACCATGAACCTCGGCGTGCTGCCGGCCGAGCACGCCCTCTACGAGTGGAACATCTACATCCCCGCCTACGGCGAGGTGATCCAGTCGCTGGCCTTCGCGCCCCTCGGCCGGCATGCGCAAGATGCCTGCCTGGCGCGCGGCTACGACCCGGCCAGGCTGCTCGAGGTGCACGAGACGGTGCACCAGAGGCTCGGCCGCCACGGCGTGCGCTCCATTCAGTTCGCCCACCGCAGCTATGCCGGCTCCGCCTACAACACCATCGCCAGCGTCGGGGCCCAGGTGGTGCGGCACGGCACGCTCGCCGAGGGGCTCGTACAACTGCGGCAGGCCGTGGCAGCCACCACCGGCAAGGCCTGGCTCAGCTTCTACTGGGCCGCAATCGACTCGATTGCGCACATTCACGGACCGGGGCCGGACTTCCACGCGGCCGAGATCGCAAGCTTCTGGCTGACCTTCGACGAGATCGTCCGCGACGTGGCGAGCCCCGATACGCTCTTCCTCTTCACTGCCGATCACGGCCAGGTCTACGCCGACGCCAAGGCTACCTTCTACATCAACGAGCGCATCCCGGCGCTGGCCGACTGCCTGCCGCTGAGCCCGACGGGCAATCCCGTCTATCCCAACGGCTCGCCGCGCGATGTGTTCCTGCACGTGCGGCCCGAGCGGGTGGAGGAGGCGCTCGCGCTGCTGCGGCGGGAGCTCGCCGGGATGGCACACGTGATGCCCATCGGCGAGGTTCTGGCCGAGGGCCTGTTGGGGCCGGGCCCGTTCAGCCCAGAGCTCAGGCGCCGGCTCGGGGATATCCTCATCCTGCCCTATCCTGGCACCTTCATATGGTGGCGCGAGCCGGGCCGCATGCAGAACGACTTCTACGGCCACCACGGCGGGCTCACACCGCAGGAGCTGATCACGGTCCTCGGCGTCGTCGATTCGCTGTGATGGCGCTGTCGGCAGCGGGCGTTCGAGGGTTCCGCGCCCGTCTGGATTTGCTCGGTCCGGCCCCATATAAGACTGGCGAATCCTCCAGCAGTCCGGAACGAGACCCCGCATGGCCGGTCATTCGCAGTTCAAGAACATCATGCACCGCAAGGGCCGCCAGGATGCGGCCCGCGCCAAGCTGTTCGCCAAGCTCGCCCGTGAGATCACGGTGGCGGCCAAGAACGGCCTGCCCGACCCCGACATGAACCCGCGGCTGCGGCTCGCCATCCAGGCGGCGCGCGCCGAGAACATGCCCAAGGACAACATCGAGCGGGCGATCAAGAAGGCGGCGGGCGGCGACACCGAGAGCTACGAGGCAGTGCGCTACGAGGGCTACGGGCCGGGCGGCGTGGCCATCATCGCCGAGGCCCTCACCAACAACCGCAACCGCACCGGCGGCGCGGTGCGGGCAGTGTTCACCAAGCACGGCGGCAACCTCGGGGCCACGGGCGCCGTATCGCACATGTTCGCGCACGTGGGCGAGATCGTCTATCCCGCCGCCGCGGCCTCGCCCGATACCGTGCTGGAGGCGGCGATCGAGGCCGGCGCCGACGACGTCCAATCGGATGCGAACGGCCACCTCGTCACGTGCAGCTTCGAGGCGCTGGGCGCGGTGTCGGCGGCGCTGGAAGCCAAGCTCGGCGAGCCGTCCTCGGTGAAGGCGCTGTGGAAGCCGATGCAGACGACCGCCGTCGACGAGGAGAAGGCGGCCTCCATCCTCAAGCTGATCGCCGGTCTCGAGGACGACGACGACGTTCAGAACGTCTATTCCAACTTCGAGGTGTCGGACGCCGTGCTGGCGAGGCTGACAGCGGCGTAGGGCGGAGGGCGCGCAAAAGGCGCAAGCCGCATCGCGCCGATCGACGGGTGCGACGGCGCATTGCATAAAACTCTCTGGTTGTCGGCAACGGATCGGCGAGAGCTGTCCCACTAGCGATGACAGCGCGCCGGGAGAGGCGCACGGCCGGCGGCTGCGCCCAAGGGAGAACAACATGTTCATCAACGGATCGACTGCCTTCGCGGCCTACGCTCGGAACTTGCGTCGCGGCCACCTGGCAGGGCGGCTGGCGCACAACCTCGAGGCCACCGCAGCGAACGGCCCGCGCCGCGACATCTTCGACTATTTGTTCGGCGGCGAACTCGCCAGCCGGCACCTTGCCGGCGAGCACCCCGCGGCCCGCCGGCATGTGGTGCGCGACCAGCGGGACGGCACCCCCCGCCGCTGAGCGCCTCCCGGGCAAGTCTGCAGGCCCTGCCGCGCCGATTTGCGAAACCTGGCCATCGCTGCCTCCTTCAGGCCCCGGTTCCGGGTAACATGGGGCCCGTGGTGAAGAAGAATGATGGTTCATGGATTGGAGGAAACCATGAAGGCTGTGTTGCACTTGGCTGCCATCGCAGGCCTGTCGCTCGCTTGCGGATCGGCGGTCGCTCAGGACGTCAACGACGCCCCGTTCACTGAGAAGTGGGCGCCCTCCGAATGGGGCGCTGATGACAGGGCCGGTGCGGTCAACCGGACGACGCCGGAGATGGTCCTCAAGGCGGCCGGCCTCGTCAAAAAGGGCAAAGTGGCGACGCTGGGCAAGGTCTACGCCTCCGACGCCCCGGCGTTCGGTGCCCGCAGCTGGAAGCTCGTCATTCCGGGGCTCCCGACAGGCGGTCCCTTCGGCGCCCAGAAGCTGGTCTACAACGACGAGCTGGTGACGGCGGAGCTCGGCCAGATCGGCACACAGTTCGATGGGCCGGGCCACATCGGCGTCATCACCTCGAAGGGCATGTTCTACTACAATGGCCATTTCCTGCGCGAGAAGGGCATCGACACTTACGGTCTCGGTCCCCTCGGCGTCGAGCACGTGGCGCAGAAGGGCTTCGTGTGCCGCGGCGTGCTGCTGGATGCGGTGGCCTTGCGCGGTGGCCAGCTGCCGATCCCGAAGGAGAACAGCGCCTCCGATCCCGGCATCGTCACCGCCAAGGACGTGGAGGAGATGGTCAAGCGCGAGGGCATCGCACCCATCGGCGCGGGCGACTGCGTGTTCCTCCACACCGGTCACGGCAACATCTGGCATCCCAAGGACTGGGACACCTACGATGCAGCCGAGAAGGCCAGGCGCACGGCGGCTTTCAACGCCGGCGAGCCCGGTTTCGGCATCTCCGCGTGCGAGTACCTGGCCGAGCGCAAGATCATCCTGACGGGCGCCGACCAGTGGGCAACCGAGGCGGTCGGTAAGGGGGCCGGCGGCGAGACCCCGCAGCCCTTCGAGTGCCACATCAAGCTGCAGACCAAGCGCGGCATCTGGAACATAGAGAAC
>DASRDL010000584.1:0-2634 GCA_035652635.1 Hyphomicrobiaceae bacterium
AGCATGTGGTCGAGGAAGCCCACGCCGGTGGCAATGTCGAAGGCGCCGGTGCCGTCGAGATCGACGCTGGCCTTGATCTTCGTCTCCTTGGTGGAGCGCTCGATGCTGGCTTGCCGTTTCACGGGGGAGTGCCTTGCTTGCCTGGATGCGCCCCAGGCTTTATCAGCTCGGGAGGCCGACTTCCATAGGACGGCGCCGTCCTGGCCCCCATGATGGCGGCCCTTGATTTACGTGCCGTTCATGCCGACATCGGCGACAGGGAATTCCGCATGGCAGATGTAGCTCCATCCCAAGGCGCCGGTCCTGGACTCTGGCACGGCACCACCATTCTCACCGTGCGCAAGGGGGGGCGCGTGGTGATCGCCGGCGACGGCCAGGTGAGCCTCGGCGCCACCGTCATCAAGGCCAATGCGAGGAAGGTGCGCTCGGTCGGCAAGGGCGACGTCATCGGCGGCTTCGCCGGCGCCACGGCCGACGCCTTCACGCTGTTCGAGCGGCTGGAGGCCAAGCTCGAGCAGCACCCCGCCCAGCTCACGCGCGCCTGCGTCGAGCTCGCCAAGGACTGGCGCACCGACCGCTACCTGCGCCGGCTCGAAGCCATGATGATCGTCGCCGACCGCTCCACCACGCTGGTGCTGACCGGCACCGGCGACGTGCTGGAGCCCGAGAAGGGCCTGATGGGCATCGGCTCGGGCGGCAATTTCGCGCTCGCGGCCGCCAAGGCGCTGATGGACGGCCCTCTCGGCGCCGAGGAGATCGCGCGCAAGGCGATGGCGATCGCCGCCGAGATCTGCGTCTACACAAACACCAACATAGTCCTTGAAGCCCTCGACAGCAGCCAATGACCCATGTCCAGGCCCCACGCGGCAAAGCAGCGGCCGTCTACCAGTTCCGGCCGATGTCGGCAGATCATCTGCCGATGGTGCGCGGCTGGCTGGCGGCCCCGCACGTGCGCGCGTGGTGGGGCGATGCGGAGGAGCAGTTCGCGCTGGTCAGCGGCGACCTTACCGACCCGGCGATAGATCAGTTCATTGTCGCCGTCGGCGAACGACCCTTCGCCTACCTGCAGTGCTATGAGCAGAGCGCATGGCCCGAAAACGGGCTTGGCATTCACCCGCCGGGCACGCGTGGCATCGACCAGTTCATCGGCGAGCCGGACATGGTCGGTCGCGGCCATGGCTCGGCCTTCATCCGCACGTTCGTCGACAACCTGCTCGCGCTCGGCGTGCCGCGCGTGCTCACCGATCCCGATCCCGCCAACGCGCGCGCGGTCGGAGCCTACCAAAGGGCCGGCTTCCGCCGCGATCGCGAGGTCGACACGCCGGAGGGCCGCGCGCTCCTGATGATTCGCGACAACCTGACCGAGTAACAGCCGAAATGACCAGCTTCTCCCCCCGCGAGATCGTCTCCGAGCTCGACCGCTACATCGTCGGCCAGAAGGAGGCCAAGCGCGCCGTGGCCATCGCGCTGCGCAACCGCTGGCGGCGGCAGCAGCTCACCGGCGACCTCAAGGAGGAGGTGCTGCCCAAGAACATCCTCATGATCGGCCCCACGGGCTGCGGCAAGACCGAGATCTCGCGCCGGCTCGCCAAGCTGGCCGGCGCCCCGTTCCTCAAGGTGGAGGCCACCAAGTTCACCGAGGTCGGCTACGTCGGCCGCGACGTCGATTCCATCGTGCGCGACCTGGTCGAGGTCGGCATCAGCCTCACGCGCGAGACGCGGCGCCGCGAGGTGAAGGCGCAGGCCGAGAAGAACGCCGAGGAGCGCGTGCTCGATGCGCTGGTGGGTCAGAACGCGCAAGCCACCACGCGCGAGACGTTCCGTCGCCGCCTGCGCGCCAACGAGCTCAACGACAAGGAGATCGAGATCCAGGTGGCGGAGTCGGGGCCGCAGTTCCCGACCTTCGACATCCCCGGCGGCCAGGTGGGCATGATCAATCTGAACGAGATGCTGGGGAAGGCCTTCGGCCAGCGCACCAAGCCGCGCAAGCTCACCGTCGGCCAGGCCTACGACATCCTGATCGCCCAGGAGAGCGACAAGCTGCTCGACCAGGACCAGGTGGTGCAGGACGCGGTCAAGGCGGTGGAGAACGACGGCATCGTCTTCCTCGACGAGATCGACAAGATCTGTGCGCGCTCGGAGGCCGGCCGCATCGGCGCCGACGTGTCGCGCGAGGGCGTGCAGCGCGACCTCCTGCCCCTGCTCGAAGGCACCACGGTGTCGACCAAGTACGGGCCGGTGAAGACCGACCATGTGCTGTTCATCGCCTCGGGCGCCTTCCACATGGCCAAGCCCTCGGACCTGCTCCCCGAGCTGCAGGGCCGCCTGCCGATCCGCGTCGAGCTCAAGCCGCTGACCAAGGAGGACTTCCGCCGCATCCTCACCGAGCCGGAGGCCAGCCTCATCAAGCAGTACGTGGCCCTGATGCAGACCGAGGGCGTGACGCTCGTCTTCGGCGACGATGCCGTCGATGCGCTGGCCGACATCGCCGCGCAGGTGAACTCGACGGTCGAGAACATCGGCGCCCGCCGGCTGCAGACGGTGATGGAGCGGGTGCTCGACGAGATCTCCTTCGATGCCACCGACAAAGGCGGCGAGACGATCAACATCGACGCCGCCTACGTGCGCGCCCGC
>DASRDL010000585.1:0-3643 GCA_035652635.1 Hyphomicrobiaceae bacterium
CTGGACCGCGACGCACGAGTGCACGAACGTGACGGGCAAGTCCGCGCGCGAGTTCTGCCAGCAGTTCCACAAGCTCAACGCCGAGCACGCCTCCGCCCAGCAGTCGCTCAAGCTCGAGGAGCGCATCTCCGAGATCGGCGCCAAGCTGGCGATGTCGGCCGGCGCCACGGCCATGAGCGAGGCCGATCCGCAGGCGAGCGTGCTCGCCCGCATCAGCGGCCTCGACGTGCCCCAGGTGCAGACCGCGCTCACCATCTTCGTGGCGCTGCTGATCGAGATCGGCTCCGGGCTCGGCATGTACGTGGCGTTCGCCTACTGGGGCATTCACGAGCGCAAGTCCGCACCCGCGCCGCAGCAGGCCGCGTCCAGCGCCCGTGCCGTCGAGACGGCCTCCGCCGCGGCCGAGCCGTCGATTGCCTCGCCGGTTGCCGAGGAGCAGCCGTCGTCCGAGACGGAGGAGGGCGAAGAGGACGTGGCCGCCGCCGGCGGTCCGCCTCCTGCCCGTCGCCTCGGCGCCAACGACAATCGGATCGCCCGTGGCGTGCCGGACAGCGACGTGCAGCGCTTCTACCGCGAGCGGGTGGTCGCTGCCGCCGAGAACGCCAGCCTCACCTCCACCGAGCTCTACGAGGAGTACTGCCGCTGGTGCGAGGACAACGACAAGGTGCCGTTCGCCCATCCCAGGGTCACGCGGGAGATCGGCGAGCTCGGCGTCAAGAAGGAGCGGATCGGCAAGCGCACGCGCTACTTCGGCATCGCGCTGAGGGCCGGTGCCGCGGGTGAGGAGGACAAGAAGCTGCCGACACCGCTACCAAGAGCAGCATGAGCCGCAAGGCAGACTGAGGGAGGGGCCGCTTCGGCGGCCCTTTTTCTTTTTGGTAGGGTGCATAAGCCGAAGGCGCAATGCACCGGGCGGACCCGGAATATCGGTGCAATGCGGCTGATGCCTTTTGCGCCTTACACGGCTACACGGCGATCTGTGTGCCGATCTCCACCACCCGGTCGGGCGGGATCTGGAAGTAGCTGGTGGCGTCCTCGGCGCAGCCGAACAGCCAGATGAACAGCAGCTCCTGCCAGCGCTGCATGCGCGAGCGCGACGACGGCCGCAGGTTGCGGCGCGACAGGAAGAACGAGGTGGCCGCCGGGTCGACGCTGAGGCCGCGCCGGCGGCATTGCTGCAGGCCCTTGAGCACGTCGGGCGTCTCCATGAAGCCGTAGGTGAGCGTCACGGCCGTGAACGTGTCGGAGATCGTCTCGATGGTCACGCGCTCGCTGCTCGGCACGCGCGGCACGTCGGCGGTCCTGACCGTGAGCAGGATATTGCGCTCGTGCAGCATGCGGTTGTGCTTGAGGTTGTGCAGCAGCGACGACGGCGCGGTGTCGGGCGTGGCAGTGAGGAAAACGGCGGTGCCGCTGACCCGATGCGGCGGCTTGGCCTCGAGCCGGGCCACGATCGGGCGCAGGTCGGCCGCCGCCCGCATCTCGGCATTGAGTATCTGGGTGCCGCGCCTCCAGGTGAGCATCGTCAGCATGAGCAGAACGGCCAGCGCCACCGGCACCCATGCCCCCTCCAGGAACTTGATGATGTTGGCGGCGAAGAAAATGATCTCGATCGCGGCCAGCGGCACCATGAGGGCCGCCACCCGCCAGGCCGGCCACAGCCAGCGCCGGCGCACCACCAGGAACGCCATCATCGAGGTGGTGATCATGGTGGCCGTGACGGCGACGCCGTAGGCCGATGCCAGCGCGCTCGAGCTCTTGAACACGACGACCAGCACCAGCACCACGCCCAGCAGCAGCCAGTTGATGCGCGGCAAATAGATCTGGCCCGACATCGCTTCCGAGGTGTGGCGGATGTTGAAGCGCGGCAGAAAGCCCAGCTGGATCGCCTGCCTGGTGAGGGAGTAGGCGCCGGTGATGACGGCCTGGCTGGCGATCACGGTGGCCGCTGTCGCCAGCAGCACGGCCGGGATCAGGGCCCATTCGGGGAACATCAGGAAGAACGGATTGTCGATGGCCGCAGGATTGCCGAGCACCAGCGCGCCCTGTCCCAGATAGTTGATGGTGAGCGCCGGCAGCGCCACGCACAGCCACGCCGTCCGGATCGGCAGGCGCCCGAAGTGGCCGAGGTCGGCATAGAGCGTCTCCGAGCCGGTCACGGCCAGGAACACGAGGCCCAGCACGGCGAAGCCGACGAGGCCGCTGTGAAGGAGAAAGTCGATGCCGTAGGCGGGGTTGAACGCGGCGAGCACCTGCGGATTGGCGGCAATGTGCACGAGGCCGACCGCACCCAGCACCGCGAACCAGACGAGGATGATCGGCCCGAACAAGGCGCCGACCTTGCCGGTGCCGCGGCTCTGCACGGCGAAGAGCGCGATCAGGATGGCGATCGACAGAGGCACCACCGCCTTGTCGAAGGCGGGCGCGATCACCTTCAGGCCCTCCACCGCTGATATCACCGACAGCGCCGGCGTGATGGCGGCATCGCCATAGAGAAAGGCGGCACCGGTGATGCCGAGGACGAACACGGCCGGCTTGGCCCGCCGCGTCACTGCCTGGGCCAGCGCCATCAGCGCGAACGTGCCGCCCTCGCCGTTGAAGTCGGCGCGCAACAGAAGGAACACGTACTTGACGGTGACGAGCAGAAGGAGCGACCACACGATCAGCGACAGGATGCCGAGCACGATGGCGTCGCCGACCTGGGCGTCGCCGGTTGCCGCCACCGCCGCCTCGCGAAAAGCGTAGATCGGGCTCGTGCCGATATCGCCGTAGACGACGCCGATGGCGCCGATCGTCAGCGGCCAGAAGCGGCCCGCCTTCCCCTGCGACGCCGGCGCGAGCCTGGGTTGTTTCGAGGTGAGGGCCGATGCTGCTGCCGCTGCCGCCATGGGGGTTCCGCAGGCTGCGTTTCGAGACGGCGGCCTTATACACCTGCGCTCACCGGCGCCGTAGTAGCCAAAAGGTCTAGCCCGGATTGTGATACAACATATTGAGTTTGTTTTATTTTCCTGGAGATGCGCACCGCCGCCGGGCGCCCGGCGGCTGCCGCGGCCGGCGGCCGTGAGGGTGAGCGGGGGGATGGCGGCGAGGGGCTGCGGGCTCGCTGGGCGCCTCGCGGACCCGGCGTTGACACCCCGCGGACCCTGGAGACCGCCAAAAGGGGAGACGCAGCGCGCTCCGGCATGACGAGCGCTGTTCCTTGGGCGGGGAGGCTCGTATGGTCGGCTGACGCGAGGTCCCGCGCCCGCGCGCCGGGACAGCAGGGGAGGACGCCCATGGCTGGCACGAGCGGCAAGCGGACGTTTCCGACCCTGGCCACGCGCCGCCTGCGCCTGCGCCTGCCGAAGGCGGAGGACGCGGAGGCCTTACGCAGCATGCTGGCTCTGCCCGCGGTCACCCGCTACACCAACTGGCCCGATAAGCCCACGCCGGCGCAGATGCAGCGCTACATGCGCTGGATGGCCAAGCTCCACGGCAGCGGCAAGGGCTGCGCGTGGATCATCGAGGAAGCCCGTGCGGGTGCCCTCGTCGGCGCCATCCGCTTCAACAGCTTCCACAAGGTGTGGCGCTTCGCCGAGCTCGGCTACGAGGCCCATCCCGACTTCTGGGGCCGCGGCCTCATGACGGAGGCGGTGCGCGCCGT
>DASRDL010000586.1:0-4071 GCA_035652635.1 Hyphomicrobiaceae bacterium
CCAGCTCGTTGTGGGGGAGCAGCACGTAGTACTTCACATCGAGGATGCGGGCCGTGTTGTCGGCCCGCTCCAGGAAGGTGCCGAGCTGGTTGAAATAGAAGGTGTCGTTCCTCAGGATGGTGTTGAGCAGGGCGCCGCGGAACAGGGCCGAGCGCTCCTTGATCCAGTCGAACAGGGGCGGCAGCTCGTTGGAGCCGAGGGTGGCCGGATCGATGGCGGAATACTCGATCCACGCCGAGTTGAGGCTCTCCCACATCTCGCGCGTGAGCGCGGTGCGCTGGGCACGGGCGTTGCGCCGGGCGGTGGCGAGGCTGGAGTAGACGCTCGAAGGGTTGTCGGCGTCGAACAGCATGAAGTTGACGACGTCGCGCGTGTCGTAGGTGGCGTGCTTGGCGAGGAAGCCCTGCTCGCAGCCGGCGCTGCGCAGCGTGGAGAGCCATTCCTCGTCCTGGCCGATGCCCTCGCGGGGAAGCAGCGCAATGCGGTAGCCGACCTCGAGCAGGCGCGCGATGTTCTCGGCGCGCTCGATGTAGCGCGACATCCAGAACAGGTCGTTGGCGGTGCGGCCGAGCATCGGGTTTCAGGTTTCAGGGGTCAGGGGTCAGGTTGGTCGCGCAACCGTGCGGGCAGCCCGTTCAACATCCGGCCAATTTCGGCGCTCAGCGCGAGGGCGGCTTGTACGCGCTCGTTCGACAACAGCTCCACATCGACCAGCAGGAGAAGAATCGTTTCTGTCTCCGCCAGCGACCCGCGGGCAATGGAGATGAAATGGGCGTAGTCTTTCCGTGTGCCACGCGCGTGCCCCTCGGCAATGTTGGCAGGGACCGAAGCCGCCGCGCGCAGCAGCTGGCTCGTCAGGCGGTATTCCTCCGCTTTAGGCAAAAGCCGAGAGAGGCGATAGGCTTCCGCACCGAGGCGCATTGCCTTTTGCCACACTACCAGATCGCGATACGACTGGACGCTCAATGGCCGCTCCCTGACCCCTAGTCCCTGACCCCTGACCCCTAATCCTGCAGCACCCAGGTGTCCTTCGTTCCGCCGCCCTGGCTCGAGTTCACGACCAGCGAGCCCTCGCGCAGGGCGACGCGGGTGAGGCCGCCGGGGGTGAGGCGCACGCGGTCGCCGACGAGCACGAACGGGCGCAGGTCGAGATGGCGCCTGGCAATGCCCTGCTCGACCAGCGTCGGGCAGGTGGAGAGCGCCAGCGTCGGCTGGGCGATGTAGCGGTCGGGCCGGGCCTTCACCATCATCCGGAACATGTCGATCTCGTCGCGGCTGGCAGCCGGGCCCACCAGCATGCCGTAGCCGCCCGAGCCGTGCACCTGCTTCACCACCAGCTCGGAAAGGTGCTCCAGCACGTAGGCGAGATCGTCGGGCTTGCGGCACACGTAGGTCGGCACGTTCTTCAGGATCGGCGGGCGGCCGGTGTAGAACTCGACGATGTCGGGCATGTAGGTGTAGATCGACTTGTCGTCGGCGATGCCGGCGCCCGGTGCGTTGACGATGGTGAGACGGCCGGCGGCGTAGACGCTGAAGATGCCGGGCACGCCCAGCACCGAGTCCCTGCGGAACACCAGCGGGTCGAGGAACGCATCGTCGATGCGGCGATAGACGACGTCGACCTGGCGCAGGCCCTGGGTGGTCTTCATCATCAGCGCGCCGTCGACGACGACGAGGTCCTGCCCCTCCACCAGCTCCACGCCCATCTGGTCGGCCAGGAACGAATGCTCGAAATAGGCGCTGTTGTGGATGCCGGGCGTCAGCACCACCACCGTGGGGTCGCGGTCGAGGCCTTCGGGAGCCACGCTCTCCAGCGTCAGGCGCAGGTTGTCGGGGTAGTCCTCCACCGCGCGTACCCGGTTGCGGGCGAAGAGCTCGGGAAACATGTGCATCATCGCTTCCCGGTTCTCGAGCATGTAGGAGACGCCCGAGGGCGTGCGCGTGTTGTCCTCGAGCACGAAGAACTCGTTCTCGCCGGTGCGCACGATGTCGATGCCGATGATGTGCGAGTAGATGCCGCGGGCAGGCTCGACACCCATCATCTCAGGCACGAAGGCGGCGTTCTGGACGATGAGGTCCTCAGGCACCCGGCCGGCCTTGATGATCTCCTGGCGGTGATAGATGTCGTACATGAAGGCGTTGAGCGCCCGCACGCGCTGCTCGATGCCGGCGGCGAGGCGGCGCCACTCGGCCGCACTCAGGATGCGCGGGATGATGTCGAACGGGATCAGGCGCTCGGTGGCGGCGTCGTCGCCGTAGACGGCGAAGGTGATGCCGGTGCGGCGGAACAGCGCCTCGGCATCCTCGCGCTTGGCCTTGAGATCGGCGAGCTTCTGGGTCTGCAGCCACTGGTGCACGGACTGATAGGGCTCGCGCACCCCGCCGCCGGTCCCCTCCATCTCGTCGAATGCGGCTGTCAACCGACCCCCCACTGCTGCAGCGCCGGCAGTGCAAATTTCGGGCAAGGGCAGGCAGAGACAATAAACGGTGCATTTTCAGATGACTACGGCAACGCCGGTGCGCCGGCCTGCGCAATGTGCAGGCAGATTGCCGATGCCGAGGGCAGAGGAGGCGCCGCAACAAGAGGGAGTGCCGCCGTGGGCCGCCCGTGCGGCCTGTCGCGGGTCAGCGGCTGAGGTGGAAGAGGGCCGAGCCGCCGCCGCCGGTGAGAGTCGCCGTCAGCTTGTTGCCGGAAACCACGATGGCGATCGAGCCGGCGACCGCGTACTCGGGATTGTAGAACTCGCCGGAATAGCGGTTGGCGGAGGTACGGTTCAGCGCCGCCGACTGGGAGATGCGGGTGGAGGCCGTGGCGCAGGTCGCGTTCATGGCGAACGAGTTGCCGCCCTGGCGCCGGAAGCTCGCCCGGCAGCGCGCCCGCTCCCGCTCGCCGGAGGGCAGCACGACCGTTCCGCCGCCGCTCCACGAGCCCTCGAGGCCGGCGGGCTCGCTCGCGACCGGCCCTGATGCGGCGAGCAGGCAGGCAGCAGCCACGATCAAGCCGGCGGCGCGGCGCGTCGGGCGCGGGCAGCGGTCTGGGCAGGGCATCACACTCACCCCATGTCGATGTCGGCGCGGTTGCATGCTGAAACGAGCCTCAGGAGCGGCCTCTGTCGGCAAGCCCCAAGAACGGACGGCCGGCTTCCCTTCCGTCCCGGGTCGGGAGGAGGCCCGCGGCAACCACTTTGGCCACGGCGCGCGGCGGAAAACAAGAGCGAACGTGCTTGCCCGGCGCTCGCCGCAGCGCACCATGACCCGAGCGAGGCCCGACGGCGGCCGCCCTCCCGCTTGCCGCCGTCACTTCTTGCCCCGCAGCCCGAAGATGTAGGCGACGAGATCGTCCATGTCCTCGGGGGCGATGATCAGGTCGGGCATGGTTTTGTGCGGGGTGCGGAAGGCGACGAGCAGTGCCGTCGGCGACATGCCGGGCGTGTCGGCGAGGGCCTTGAAGGTCGGAGCATGGGGGTCCGGCGAGCCCGCGTCGTTGCGCTCGACGGCATGGCACAGCGCACAGACCTTGCGGGCATAGGCGTGGCCCTTGCGGGCATCGCCGATCCCCAGATCCTCCGCTGCGGGGACCAGCGGCCTTGCACGCTCGCCTGCCGGCTTGGCCGCCGGCGTCAGGCTGTTGATGTAGGCGACGATGGAGTCGATCTGCGCCGCCGACAGGGTGAACCTCGGCATTTCGTCGTGTGGGGCGGCGATGCCGCGCGACAGCGGCTCACGCAGGGCGAGGCTGGCATGGCGGGCATGCAGGTTGCGGAACTCGGGCGCCTTGGCGTTGGGGCTCTCACCGCGCGGGCCCACGGCGTGGCAGCCCGAGCAGTTCTGCTCCACCAGCGCCTTGCCCTCGCGCACGCGCTTCTCGCTCTCGGCGACGAGCTGGATGGCGGCGCCCAGGCGCTTCAGTCCGTCTTTGGCGCCGATCAGGGAGGGATCGAGGAGCAGCGCCACCTGGAAGTCGGTGATCGCCTCGTCCTTGCGGCCCTGCGCCTCGTAGGCGTAGCCGCGGTTGTTGTAGGCCAGGGCATAGATGGGGTTGAGCTGGATGGCGGCCGTGTAGTCGTCGAT
>DASRDL010000587.1:0-2817 GCA_035652635.1 Hyphomicrobiaceae bacterium
TTGGTCACCCCGTGCAGCGCCAGCTGGTGCATCTTGTAGAGCGATTTGTACATCAACCCGGCGAAGATGCCCTCGATGAACAGGTTGCCGCCGATCAGCTTGCCCATCAGGTTGCCGACCGTGGAGTAGTCGCCCAGCGACACGAGCGAGCCGAAGTCGCGGTAGGCCCAGTCCTTCAGGGGCTCCCCGCGCAGATGTCGCGGCAGCTGCCGGGCGAGATGACTCGCCTGCTGGTGGGCGGCCTGCGCGCGCGGCGGCACGAGGCGGTCGTAGCCCGGCCAGGGACAGGCGGCGCAGTCGCCGATCGCGAAGATGTCGTCGTCCCGCGTCGTCTGCAGAGTCGGCCGCACCAGGAGCTGGTTGAGCCGGTTGGTCTCGAGCCCGCCGATGTCGCGCAGGATGTCGGGCGCCTTCACGCCCGCCGACCAGACGACGAGCTCGGCGGGAATAACGAGGCCGCTCGCCAGCCGCACGCCGTTGGGCAGCACCTCTGCCACGGCCGCACCGCAGTGGATGCGCACGCCGAGCCCCTCGAGCAGCTGCACGGCCGAGCGCGACAGTCGCTCGGGCAACGCCGGCAGGATGCGGGGCGCCGCCTCGATCAGGTCGATCCTGATGTGCCGGTCGGGATTGATGCGGTCGAGGCCGAAGGCGACCAGCTGGCGCGTGGTCTTGTGCAGCTCGGCGGCGAGCTCGGTGCCGGTGGCGCCGGCGCCGATGATGGCGACGTGCAGCTGCTCGGGCGCCAGCGGGGCCTCCTGTGCATGGGCCCGGATGCAGGCGTTCACCAGCCGGCGATGGAAGCGCGCGGCGCCGCCGGCGGTATCGAGGGCGATGGCATACTCCTTCACCCCCGGCGTGCCGAAATCGTTGGTCGTGCTGCCGATCGCCAGCACGAGGGTATCGTAGCCGATCTCCTGCCCGGTCGTGACCAGGCGGCCTTCATCGTCGACGTAGGGTGCCACCCGCACCATCCGTCGCCGGCGGTCGATGCCGGTCATCGCACCGACGCGGTAGGTGAAGCCGTGCCAGTAGGCCTGCGCGAGGTAGTCGAGGGCATGCATGTCCTCGTCCATGCTGCCGGCGGCGATCTCGTGCAGCAGCGGCTTCCAGACGTGCGTGCGCTCCTTGTCGATCAGCGTGATATGCGCACGGCGGCGCCGCCCGAGCCTGTGGCCGAGCCGGGTGACGAGCTCCAGCCCCCCGGCCCCGCCGCCCACTACCACGATGCGATGCAGCTGCTCTGCCATGACCTCCGCCCAGCCGTTCTGCGACACACGAGCGGCGGGCACATGACCAGCCGCGGCCCCGCATCGTCACGCCATTGCCACCCCCGGGCAAACACCGAAACTCAGCCGTCCAGCTCAGGCAGCCGGTGCGTCGACACCCAGGTAGGCGTCGAAGGCGGCCCAGAAGCGCTGCCTCAGCTCGTCGGTCTCCTGCAGGATCTCGTGGCGCGCCTGCGGGATGAGGACGTGCGTGCCGACCTTGAGGCGCAGCGCGAACTCCTCGATCGCCTGCGTCGACACCACCGTGTCCATGCCGGCGGCGAACATGAGCAGCGGCACCTGGACGCGCAGAGGGTATTGCGGCGCCGTGAGCCTGGCGATGGAGCGCAGCGCCGCGCGCAGCCAGGCGATCGTCGGCGAGCCGAGGCCCAGCGCCGGGGCGGCCTGCAGCACCGAGCGGTTGCGCTCATAGCGCTCGCGGTCGGTGGTGAGCGGATTGCCCTCGAAAGGATCGAGCTCGACCGGCCGGTCGCTGCCGTTGCGCACGTAGAGCGAGCCGAGACCGACGCCGGCCAGCACCTCGGCATAGAGGCGCGAGGTCGCGTGCCCCGCGCCGAGGCGTGCCGCGGCGATGTCGATCATCGGCGCGCTCAGCACCATGCGCGAGAACCACGAGCCCGACAGGGAGGCGTTGCGCAACAGGACGTTGCCGCCCATCGAGTGGGCGAGCGCGACATAGGGCGGCTGGCAGTCGGGCAGCACGATCTCGCGCATGAAGTGGGCGAGATCCTGGTCGAACTCGGAAAACGAGCGCACGTGGCCCTTGTGCGGGTTGGACAGCGCCCGATCGGAACCGCCCTGCCCGCGCCAGTCCATGGTGGCGACCGTAAAGCCGCGCCGGCGCAGGTCGGCCACCACCTCGAAATACTTCTCGATGAACTCGCCGCGGCCCTGAAATACGCACACCGTGCCGCGCTTCGGCGGCCGGGTCGGCTCCCACAGCGCATAGCGCAGCTTGACGCCGCCGCGCGATTTGAAGGTGCCGGTCCGTGCCCCGCTCGGAACGGGGTTCTTGGCCAGCGAGATGAGCTCCATGCGCGCCTCTCCCTCCCCTGCCGCGCCCGCGCGTGCTCTATAGCAGGGAGTCGGGCGCGAGGCAGCAGAGCGGACTGCAGCTGTCATCCCGGAATTCGCGCCAGCGAAAATCCGGCACCCGGAAGCGGGACAGGGGCCTGCCCCATGGCGCATGGGTCCCGGCTCTCTGGCTGGCGCCCGAGGCCGGGATGACACGTTTGCTAGGCCCGCTCGGCGAACTTGGCGCCGAGGTAGGCGCGGATCACCTCGGGGTTGGCCCGGATGGCGGCCGGCGGCCCCTCGGCGATGATGCGGCCGTTGTTGAGACAGACGATGCGGTCCGACACGCCCATGACCATTTTCATGTCGTGCTCGACGAGGAGCACCGTGATGCCCTGCGCCCTGATCCGCCCCAGGAGCTGCATGAAGCTTGCCGTCTCGGTGGGGTTCATGCCCGACACCGGCTCGTCGAGCAGCAGGAGCTTCGGCCGCGCCGCGAGCGCGATGGCGACCT
>DASRDL010000588.1:0-3297 GCA_035652635.1 Hyphomicrobiaceae bacterium
CGGCCGCGAGACCGGTGCGACGGTGTTCGCCTACGAGGTCACCGACCCCGAGCGCTATGGCGTGGTCGGTTTCGATGCCTCCGGGGTGGCGACCAGCCTCGAGGAGAAGCCGGCGGCCCCCAAGTCCAGCTATGCCGTGACGGGCCTCTACTTCTACGACAACCAGGTGATCGAGTTCGCGCGCAGCATCACCCCCTCCGCCCGCGGCGAGCTCGAGATCACCGATGTCAACCGGCGCTATCTCGAGGCGGGCCGGCTCAGTGTCGAGCGCCTGGGGCGCGGCTATGCCTGGCTCGATACCGGCACCTTCGACAGCCTCGCGCAGGCCGGCGAGTTCGTCGCCACGCTGGAGCGACGGCAAGGCTTGAAGATCTCCTGCCCGGAGGAAATCGCGCTGCGCCTGGGGTTCGTCCAACCGGACGCCATGGCACCGTGGCTCGACCGGCTCGGCAAGTCGACCTACGCCCAATACGTGCGGCGGATCGTGGCGACCTTGCGCTGATGCGCCCGGCCGGCGGCCCTGCAGCTTCCCCACGCCCCGGTGATGCTGCGCCAACAGGCTGGGCCGTCCGCGCTGCGGCGTCGCTGCAGCCGTCGCGGCTCGGATTGCGGTTGCTCTGGGCGCGGGGCAACGGTAACGTCTCGCCTCCGTCCAAGTCCAACACATGAACGACCGGCTGCGCTCTACTCCTCCCGGAGAGCCTCGAGGCTAGCGGTTCGTCAGGGGGAAGCACCATGCGGTCGGCAAGCCTGGCAATTGCAAGCGTCGTGTCGGCCGCGCTGCTGCTGATGGCGGCCGGAACCGCCGCACTCGCGGCGCCGGCGGGCGCGGGTCCCGAGCCGCTCTACCTCTTCGGCATCCCGGTCGACTTCATCCTCTTCGCGCTGACGCTGCTGGGCGTCGCCCTCTTCCATCACCACACGCTGCAGGTGGCGCTCGGCGGTCTCGCCGCCATCGTCGCCTACAAGCTCGCCTTCACCGGCTTCGCGTTCGGCGGCGGCCTGGGCGGGCTCGGCCTGCACATGGCGCACGAGTGGGTGGTGCTGACCAACCTGTTCCTGCTGCTCATGGGGTTTGCGCTGCTCTCCCGTCACTTCGAGAAGAGCCGGCTGCCGGACGTGATGCCCGCCTTCCTGCCCGACGACTGGAAGGGCGCCTTCCTGCTGCTCGTCATCGTCTGCGTTCTGTCGAGCTTCCTCGACAATATCGCCGCGGCGCTGATCGGCGGCGTGATGGCGCGCGAGGTGTTCCGCGGCAAGGTGCACATCGGCTACCTGGCCGCCATCGTCGCCGCCTCCAATGCCGGAGGTGCCGGCAGCGTCGTGGGCGACACCACCACCACCATGATGTGGATCGACGGCGTGAGCCCTCTCTCCGTCGTGGAGGCCTACGTGGCGGTGGCCGTCGCCATCTTCATCTTCGGCGTGCCCGCCGCCATCCAGCAGCAGAGGCATTCGCCGATCATGAAGGACATGCCGGCCGGCACGCGCGTCGAGTGGTCGCGCGTGGCCATCGTGTTCGCCATCCTGGTCGTGGCCATCCTCGCCAACGTGATCGCCAACGTGCGCTTCCCGGCGCTGCTCGACGCCCTGCCGGTGATCGGCCTGTCGGTGTGGCTCGTGATCCTCCTCACCGCGCCGATGAAGCGGCCCGACTGGGAGGTGATGCCCGAGACGTTCAAGGGCACCATCTTCCTGCTCGCGCTCGTCACCTGCGCCTCGCTGATGCCGGTGGAGAAGCTGCCCGCCGCCTCCTGGCAGACGGCCATGGGGCTCGGTTTCGTGTCGGCTGTTTTCGACAACATCCCGCTCACCGCGCTCGCCCTCAAGCAGGGCGGCTACGACTGGGGCTTCCTGGCCTATGCCGTCGGCTTCGGCGGCTCGATGATCTGGTTCGGCTCCTCGGCCGGCGTAGCGCTTTCCAACATGTATCCCGAGGCCAAATCGGTCGGGCTGTGGCTGCGCCACGGCTGGCACGTGGCCGTCGCCTACGTGATCGGCTTCTTCTTCATGCTCGCGATGCTGGGCTGGCACCCCGACGCGCCACGTTGATCGAGCCGCGCCGCACACGACTTTGATCGCGCGCGGGCTCTCTGATCCCCCGTGCGACCCGCCCACACGTCCGTCCCTGCGAACGGTTACAGGCTGGCGTTCATCTGGCGCAGGCGGCGGGTGAGCAGGCGCATGACGCGCAGCGCGAAGTCGGGGTCCTGGCGAACGAGATGCGCAAAGGCGCGGCCGTCGATGGGTGCCACCTCGGTGGGCTCGGCGGCAACCGCCGTGGCGCTGCGCGGCGAGCCGTCGATCAGCGACATCTCGCCGAAGATGCCGTTGGGTCCGACGCTCTCCAGCACCGTGCCGTAGGTGGTGATGCTGACCCGGCCGGCGCGCACGACGTACATGGCGCTGCCCTCCTCGCCCTCCGCGAAGATGCGCTCTCCGGGCCTGTAGGTCTGCAACGGGAAGCCGGCGCGCGTCAGCAGCGAGAAATCGAACCAGGCCTCGTCCATGCCCACCGCCCAACGACCGAGCCGATCGGCCGGAGGCTAGCCGGCGCACCCGCGACGGACAAGGAAAAGCGGCCGGCAGGGAAGGCCGCTTGGCCATCTTCACCCGCCCGGCCGGCAATTTGCCCACGCCCGGGGCAGTCGCAGGGGGCCTTCCGATCGTGGGAAAGGCAACACTGCTAATCGAGCCTGAAGCGGCGCCTTTCACCTCGAGACTTTGTAGAGTATTGCTCTGGGGGTCACTGTCCGTCCACGAGCGCCAAAAAGCATGCTGAGATCGATGTCCGACGTCTGCCGCGTCGGCCCCCTGGCCGGCGCCCTGGCGCTGCTGGCGATCGGCACCGGCTGCGACCAGGCGAGCACGTCGCAGCCCCCCCCTCAGGCCAAGGCCGAGCCGCCGCCGCCGGTGGTGGCCGTGAGCCAGCCCGCCGAGCGCGAGATCGTCGAGTGGGACGAGTACACCGGCCGCTTCGATGCGGTGGCGACCGTCGAGGTGCGTGCCCGCGTGTCGGGCCACCTCGTCGATGTGCGCTTCAAGGACGGGCAGGCCGTCAAGCGCGGCGACCTTCTGTTCGAGATCGACCGGCGGCCGTTCGAGCGGGCGCTGGAGCAGGCACGCGCCGAGCTGTTCGCCGCCAACACCAAGGTTGAGAACGCCAACCTCGACATCGTGCGCGGCCGGCCGCTGGTGGAGCGCAAGATCATCTCCGACAAGACCTTCGACGACCGCATGTCGATCGTGCGCGACGCCCAGGCGGCGGTGAAGGTGGCGGAGGCCAAGGTCAGGTCG
>DASRDL010000589.1:0-10964 GCA_035652635.1 Hyphomicrobiaceae bacterium
GGAGACGAGGCCCGACCTCGTCGTATGGCAGGTCGGCACAAACGATGCCCTGCGCCACGTGAGCATCGACAAGTTCAAGGGCTGCCTCAAGACCACGCTCGCCTGGCTCGCCGACAACAAGGTCGACGTGGTGCTGGTCGACCCGCAATACGGCGAGGTGCTGACCAAGGACCGCTATTACGAGCAGGTCGTCGCCGCGGTGGCCGAGGTGGCGCGCGAGCAGCGCGTGCTGCTGGTCGACCGCTTCGAGGCCATGCGCGAGCTTCAGCGCGAGCGCGGCGACCGCTTCTATCTGACCTCCGACAACCTGCATCTCAATGACCGCGGCCATCGCTGCATGGGCGAGCAGCTGGCGCGCGCCATCGTCGGCGGGCTCCTGCAGGCCGATGCCGAGCAGGCCCAGCCCGTCTTCAACTATCCCTGAACGGGGCGATTGTCGCGTCTTCAGCCGCCGGCAATGTCGATCAGCACGCGGCCGGCCGCGCCGCTCCTGACCGTATCGAGCGCAGCGTTGATGTCCGCGAGCCTGAACTCGTGGGTGATGAGCCCGCTGAACGAGAGGCGTCCGGCCTCGCTGAGCCGCATCAGGCGCGGAATATCGACGTGCGGCACGGCATCGCCGCCGTGCGAGCCGGTCAGCACCTTGTTGAAGTGGATCGGCAGCGTGTAGATCGTCACCTTCTCGCTTGGCACGCCCACCAGAACACAGGCGCCGTCGGGGTGCGTGATGTCGTAGGCGAGCTCGATCACGCTCTTGGCACCCGTCGTCTCGATCACCTTGTCGGGCCCCTTGGCGCCGACGATGCGGCGAATCTCCCCGGCCATGTCGGTGACACGGCTGGCATTCAGGCAGTGCGTGGCGCCGCGCGCCTTGGCCATGTCGAGCTTGGCGTCGACGAGATCGATCGCCACGATCGGATGCGCGCCGGCCAGCTCGGCGAACTGCACCACGTTGAGCCCGACGCCGCCGACGCCGAACACGACCACCGACTCGCCGATCCTGACGTTGGCGTCATTGTTGATCACGCCGGCGGCCGTGGTGACGGCGCAGCCGAGCAGCGGCGCCGTCTTGAGATCGCAGTTGGGCGAGATGGGTGTCATGCGGTTCTCCGAGACGACCGCGTACTCGTTGAACGTCGTCACCCAGCCGGCGTTGAGCTTCGCTCCGCGCCATTTGTAGGCAGGGGGCTGGCACTGGATGCCCTGGCTCGGGCGCCAGTGCAGCACCACCGTGTCGCCCGGCTTGATGTGGGTGACCCCCGGCCCGATCTCGAGAACCTGCGCCGACGCTTCATGGCCCAGGAGATGGGGCAGGAACTTGTCGGGCCCCTTGGCCGCCTCGATCTCGTTGATCTGGGCGCCGCAGATGGTGGTGTAGAGCACCTTCACCAGCACCTGGCCGGCGCCGAGCTCGGCCGGCAGCTCGATCTCGTCGACGACGAGCGGCTTGCGCGACTGCGCCAGGATCGCGGCCCTCGCGGTCTTGATCTTCATGAGGCGCACCGCTCACTCGAAATAGATGAACTCGTAATCGCCGGTGTAGCCGAAGTGCTCGTAGAGCCAGATCCATTCCGACGTGTGCAGCAGCTGCTCGGCCGTGAGTGCCCAGCATTCGAGATTGAACTGCTCGAGCTCGTTGCGATAGGCCTCGACCATGACGTATTTCGCCTTGCCCACGCGCTCCACTTCCTGCAGCGCAGTCTGCAATTCGAAGAGCTTGAGGTTGTGGAAGCAGCCGAGCGAGATGACGAGGTCGAAGTGCCCGTCGCCGTAGGGATAGCGGTCCTGCGCCCGATAACGGTAGAGGTAGGGCTTGATCTCGTCCTTGGCGCAGGCAAGGCCGTAGCGGGAGATGTCGAAGCCGGCGACCTGCAATCCGGGGAGAATCTTCTTCATTTCATAGAGCAGGAAGGCCTTTCCGCAGCCCACGTCCAGCACGTTGGAGCCGTCCTTGAGGCCATAGATGTCGATCAGTGCCTGTGCCACCGGCTTCCAGCGCCCCTCGATGAACTTGTAACCGCCGTAGCCGTAGCGCCTGTCACCGTCCCAGTAGTCGAACTCGTACTCCTTGGCCTTCAGCATGCAGTGGACTTTGTCGTCGTTCATGCGCGCGAGGTAGTCGCGCTTGGTCGCCCTGTGCAGCGGCGTCACGATCTCGAGAAGTCGGCCCATGCGATCACCAGGTTGGGTGGCAACGCTTGCGCTCGTACCCGGAGCGAACGAGGAAATGTAAGAACTCACAGGCGGCATCCGGCCGATCGGCTCGGCCGATCCTCCCGGTCCACCATCTTCTACAGCTGCGACTTCGACAGCGGCCCGGTCGTCGCGCCTGATGGACCCGACGAACTGCGCCTGCATATTGGTCCACCCCCCGGACACTGCCAAGCGGGCCCGGCAGCGCTCCGTTGTCGCGCGAGTGGCCGCAATTCGGGCTGACGCTGGCCATCGCCGCCGCACGCTTGCCAATCGCAGCGCCGCCGCTCATAAGACCGGCGAAGACGCCCAATAGGACGGACATTGCCGCCATGGCGGGCCCCGCTCAGACCAAAGAACCGCAATACTCGCTTCTTTTCGACGTAAAGGAGAAGCACGGCATCACGCGGCTCGGCCTGATGGTCAACGAGTCCTGGAACGAGGACCCCAAGCGTACGCTCTTCACTCTGGCGCGCTACAAGTTCGTCGCCAAGATGCTGTCCGGCCGCGAGCGCGTGCTCGAGGTCGGCTGCGCCGACGCGTTCGGAACGCGCATCGTTCAGCAGGCGGTGGGCAAGGTCACGGCCGTCGATTTCGATCCGCTATTCATAGCCGACGTCAAGGAGCGCATGAACCCGCACTGGCCGATGGAAGCGTTCGTGCACGATATGCTGGCGGGGCCGGTGCCGGGCACCTTCGATGCAGCGTACGCCCTCGACGTGCTCGAGCACATCGACGAGAAGGACGAGCACCGTTTCATCGGCAACGTCGTGGCATCGCTCAGTCCCGCGGGTATCGCCATTTTCGGCATGCCTTCGCTCGAGTCGCAGCCTCACGCATCGCCGCAGAGCAAGGCCGGCCATGTCAACTGCAAGTCCGGCGAGGCGCTGAAGCACACCCTCGAGCGGCATTTCCACACGGTGTTCGTATTCTCCATGAACGACGAGGTTGTGCATACTGGCTTCTACCCGATGGCGCACTATCTGCTCGGGGTTGCGTGCCACAGACGATCGGTGTAACGGTCGCCCGGCGTCGGAGCGAACGCAATTGCCGTTCTTTTTTCGCGTGCTGCGGCTTTCCCATTGGCAGGTACCACACGGCCGTCAGCAGGAGTGGCGCAGTCTCCAGGTGCCAGACGGGGCGCAATGCCAGGGACTGTGAAGGTATCGTGGCGAGCGTTGAACTCAGCGTGATCCTTCCCAACTTTCAGCACGGTCACGTGATCGGGCGCGCACTCGATGCATTGCTCACGCAGGAACGCACGCCGGACGAGATCGTCGTGGTGGACGACGCCTCCACCGACGGCAGCGCGGCCGTGATTCGGGATGCGGCATCGCGCGCCGGCGCCATCCGCCTCCTCGTCAACGAGACCAATCGCGGCGCCATCGCTGCCCTCAAGCGCGGACTGGAGCAGGCGCGGGGGGGCTACATCTACTTCGCCGCTGCCGACGACTGGGTGATGCCCGACTTTTTCTCCCGTGCCTTCGAGATGCTGGAGGTCAATCCGAAAGCAGGCCTCTTCTGCGGTGACGCCATCCTGGTCGACGCCCTGAGCAATCGCCCCGTGGGCGTGCGTCCGCCGGTGATGCCCATCGCCCGCGCCGGCTATGTCGATCCGGCCAGTGCCAGGCGCCTGCTCGCCCGCAGCGACAACTGGATCCTCACCGGCAGCGCCATCTTCCGGCGCAGCGCCATCGATGCGGCGGGCGGGCTCGACGAGGCGCTCGGCACCTTCGCCGACGGCTTCCTCGCCCGCAAGATCGCCTTGATGTTCGGCTTCTGCTACGCCCCGCAGGCGGTGGCGGCCTGGTGCGTGCATCCCAAGGGACTGTCGCGCGCGGTCGCCCTCGACGCCGAGCGCGCAAGTCGCGTCCTGGTGCAGGTCACGAGCAAGATCGCCGCCGACGGAGTCTTTCCGCGCTGGTACGAGCAGCGCTTCGCCGACCGGTGGCGCTTCGCTTCGGCGCGGCTCGCGCTGCAGGCGAACCCGCGCAACGACGGCGTTGTCATGGCCATGGGAGCGCGTTCCGCGCTCGACCGCACGGTACTGGGCTTCGCCTCGCGGCTGCCCGGACGGGCGGTGACGAGTTTCGTCATGCTGGCGTGGCTGTGGCTGCGCTTGCGTCCCTACCGGCTCGTCGACCTTCTGCGGACCGCGGCGCTGCGCCGCTGGGGAGCGGCCCGCAATTTGGTCGGCTTGTCGAGCTAGGGCCGGGACCGCTGCATGGGCGGCCCCGTGTTGCGCGTGAGGCAAGGCAAGGGACTCCTCGGAGACGATGGTGGGGTGATGGAAGCTGTGAGACCAGTGTCGGAAGCTGCGCGGGCGAGCGAGCGCGTGCCGCGCGAGCACCGCGTCGTGCGGAGTGCCGGCAGGCGCGATCCCCTGGGCCTCGATCTCTACGAGGGGATGGTGCAGTGGCGGCTGTGGGCCATGCTCGGCTGGAGCGACATCCGCCAGCGCTATCGCCGCTCCACGCTCGGGCCGTTCTGGATCACGCTCAGCACCGGCATATTCATCCTTGCGCTCGGGTTGATCTACGGGCGCCTCCTGAGGATGGAAACGGCTACCTTCCTGCCCTACTTCGCCGTCGGCTACATCATCTGGACCTTCGTGTCGTCGGCCACCATCGATGCGTGCAATGCTTTCCTGGAGGGGGAGCGCATCATCAAGCAGATCAAGCGGCCGTTCTCGGTGTTCGTGCTGCGCGTGGTCTGGCGCAACTTCGTCGTCTTCCTGCACACGGCCATCGTTTTCCTGCCCATCTTGATCTTCTTCCACGTGGATACCGGGTTCACCGCCCTGCTTGCCATTCCGGCCTTCGCCCTGCTGCTCCTCAACCAGGTGTGGGTCGGTCTCGTGGTGGCCATTCTCAACACCCGGTTCCGCGACGTCCTGCAGATGGTGACCACGGCCGTGCAAATCCTGTTCTTCTCCACGCCGATCATGTACCCGGTCGATGCGCTCGGCGACGCAGCGATCCTCGCCCACATCAATCCGGTGCACCACTTCATCGAGATCGTCCGGGCGCCGCTGCTCGGGAAGACGCCGGCGCTGGTGTCCTGGCTCGTCGCCTGGGTCACGATCCTCGTCGGCTTCCTGGTGGCGCTTCTGCTCTTCCGCCGCGTCGATCGGCGCATCGTCTATTGGCTGTAGGGAGCTTTGCGAGCGTGGCCAGGATCAGCCTCACTCATGTCTCCGTCGAGATCCCGGTGTTCGATGTGAGCTCGGCCTCGCTGCGCAAGGTGTTGCTCGGCAGCGTGGGCGGCCAGTTCAACCGGACGGGTAGCCAGGTGCTCGTGCGCGCCCTCAAGGACGTGAGCTTCGAGGCGCACGACGGCGACCGTATCGGCGTCATCGGCCGCAACGGCTCGGGCAAGACCACGCTGCTACGCGTGCTGACGGACGTCTATCCGCCGACGGAGGGCAGCATCGAGATCTCGGGGCGCGTGTCGCCGATGTTCGATGCCACCCTCGGCATGAGCCCGGACGCCACCGGGATGGAGAACATCCGCATCTGCGGCATGCTGTGGGGGCTCTCCGACGAGCAGATCGCGCAGGGAATCGACGACGTCGTCGCCTTCACCGAGCTCGGCGACTACATGAACGTACCGGTGCGCACCTACTCGACGGGCATGTTCCTGCGCCTGGCCTTCGCCATCGCCACCCTGCGCGAGCCCGAGATCCTTCTGCTCGACGAGGTGATCGGCGTCGGCGACGCGGCATTCTTCGAAAAGGCCTACGCCCGGCTGATCGGCATGGTGCGCCAGTCGCGCATCCTCGTCGTCGCCTCCCACGGCGAGAAGATCATCCGCGACCTGTGCAACAAGGCGATGTGGCTCGACGGGGGGACGCTGAAGGAGTTCGGCGACGTCGACTACGTCTTCGCCGCCTACCGCAAGGAGCTTGCCAAGGGGGCAGCTGCCTGAGCGCGGGCCGCGATAGCGGTGCTGCGAGGCCAGTTTGCGTTGCGCTCCGTCGAGGGCTACAAGCCCGCGCATGTCCAGGACAGTCCGCCCCGCCGCTGCCCGCCGTACCGCACGCAAGCGCCCGCCGCGCGTGGGGCTCGTCTCGCTCGGCTGCCCCAAGGCACTGGTCGATTCGGAGCGCATCGTCACCAGGCTGCGCGCCGAAGGCTACGAGCTGTCTGCCGATTATGCCGGGGCCGACGTGGTGGTGGTGAACACGTGCGGCTTCCTCAACTCGGCCAAGGAGGAGAGCCTGGAAGCCATCGGCGAGGCCATGGCCGAGAACGGGCGCGTTGTCGTCACCGGCTGTCTCGGCGTCGAAAAGGATCGCATCCTGACCGCCCACCCTGGCGTGCTGGCGGTGACCGGCCCGCACCAGTACGAGGCGGTGGTGGCAGCCGTGCACGCGGCGGTGCCGCCGCTGCACGACCCTTATGTCGACCTGGTGCCGCCGGAAGGCCTGCGCCTCACACCGCGGCACTACGCCTATCTGAAGATTTCCGAGGGCTGCAACAACCGCTGCACCTTCTGCATCATCCCGGCGCTCAGGGGCAAGTTGGCGAGCCGCCCCGCCCGGCACGTGCTTGCCGAGGCCGAGCGGCTGGTGACGGCCGGCGTCAAGGAGCTGCTCGTCATCAGCCAGGACACCTCCGCCTACGGGCTCGACCTCGGCTATGCCGAGAGCAGCTGGCGCGGACAGCCTTTGCGGGCCAGGTTCCTCGATCTGTGCCGGGCACTGGGCTCGCTCGGAGCATGGGTGCGGCTGCACTACGTCTACCCGTATCCGCACGTCGATGACGTGCTGCCGCTGATGGCCGAGGGCAAGCTGCTGCCCTACCTCGACGTCCCCTTCCAGCATGCCTCCCCGCGCATCCTAAAGGCGATGCGGCGGCCGGCACACCAGGAGAAGACTCTGGCGCGCCTTGCGGCGTGGCGCGCGGTATGCCCCGACCTTGCGGTGCGCTCCACCTTCATCGTCGGCTTCCCCGGCGAAACCGAGCAGGACTTCACGCTTCTGCTCGACTGGCTGAAGGAAGCGAGGCTCGCGCGGGTCGGTTGCTTCAAGTACGAGGCCGTGGAGGGGGCCGCTGCCAATGCGCTGGGGTCCGCCGTTCCGGAGGAAGTGAAGGAGGAGCGCTGGCACCGCTTCATGGCCGCCCAGCAGGAGGTGAGCCGCGCCCTGACGGCGGAGCGGATCGGCACGACCATCGACGTCATCGTCGACGAGGCGGACGGCGAGCGCGTCGTGGGTCGGTCCAAATGGGACGCACCCCAGATCGATGGCTCGGTCATCCTCACGGGTGCGGAAGGCTCGAGGCCCGGCGACATCGTCACCGCCCGCGTCACCCGTGCCGACGCCTACGATCTGTGGGCCGAGGCTGCGATGCCCGCCGCGCCGAGGCGCCATGGTCCCGCCGACCGCCCTGGGCGAAGGCGGCGCGCGTCCACCTGAGCGGGCGTGCTCCCCGGCCGGCGGCCGGTCAGCCCGCCGTCAGGAACAGGTACAGCACCAGGCCGAAAGCCCACGACAGGGCGAACCCGGCGAGGAAGCCGCGCACATCGAGACGCCGTCGATCGGACGGTATCGCCACCTGCGCCGGCGCTCTGGCCGGCGCGACGCGGCCCGTGCGGCGCGGCACCAGCGGCAGAGGCGGCAGGGGCAGTGGAAGCGGGGGTGGCTTGGCGACGGCGGCCGCGGCTTGCGGTGCCGCCGGCGACGGGAGCTGGCGCTCCAGCAGCCGCTTCAGGTTTTCCAGGGCCTCGGCCGCGGCGTTGGCATCGGCCGCGAGCTTGGCCGCGGCATCGAGCGCGCCGACGAGCGGTGTCGCCTTCTGCGCAGCGGCAGGCGGCTCCTCGGCCGCAGGCGGCGCGGTAGGAGCCTCGCCGGAGAAACTCCGCCCATCTGCGGTCGATGCATGCACGAGCATCGGCATGGCTTCTGCGCGGTCCGCCCCAAGCGCACGATCTGCAGGGTCCGGCTCCAGTGGGGCCGGCGGTGGGCTGTCGTACTCGGGCGCGGCGGGCGCCGGCTCCACCTCCAGACGCGTCGAGGTCGTCATGGCGGCAGGTACCGGGGGCGGTGCGCCCTCCTGCGATCCGGCGTCCAAGGCTGCAGCCGCCTCCACGAGCGGCACCAAGGGGATCGCCGCGGGTTCCTCCAGAGCAGACTCGCATTGCTCGGGTGCCTCCGGCACGACTGACGTGCTCGCGCTTCCGAGCAGAGGCAGCTCCACGATGTCCCCGACGACGGCCTCGGCCGCCGGCGGCGACTCATCGACCGGCGACGGAGAAATGGCAGGCGCGTCCATCACCGGCACAAGAGGCACCGGCGCCGGCTCCTGAGGGACAGGCTCATCTTGCCCGGGGGGCGACAGAACGGCCGGCGTCTCCTCAGCCTCCAGCGGAGGTGGTGGCGCAACGGCATCGTCTGCCGAGGGCGGCGCCTCGTCGGTCGGCAATTCGGAGGGGAGAGCGACGATCGAAGCGGGATTCGGGAGCGCCGCCGTCTCCTCGATCGGATGCCGCGGCGCAGCAGCATCCTCGACCGCCGCCTCGACCGCTTCAGCGGCCTCGACGATGGCGCCGTTGGGGGCGTCCGGCGCAGTGGCTGCCTCGGCCTCGAACGGCTGTGGCAACTGCGGCGCTGCCTGAACGCGATCGTCGCCGCCCTCGTCGGACGGCAGAGGCATGTACCCCATCGCGACCTCTTCGCGCGCTTGGCTTCTTTCACTGCTTCGCGCCCGTGGCCAAGGAGCGCATGCCTTGCCTTTGCGCCGTTGTCGCCAGCCCCCGCGCCACCGCGTCAACTGCGCTGGCCGCCTCCGCACCGTAGCCCTGGAGGGCGCGCGTGCTCAGCCCTTGGTCGCGCCCGTGATGCGATCGAGCAGGCGTGACCGGCGGCGCTTCTCCGGTATCTCGCTGGCTTTGGGCATTTCTGCGGCGGCGGGTGCGGCGCTCTTCTCGTCGCCGGCATGGTTATCGGACCCGTTGCCGTTGCCGTTGCCGCCATGCCCGTTGGCCGACACGGCCTCCGCCGGCTTGCTCTCCGCCGGCCGCGGCAAGGTCGGGCGGGAGGCGGTGCGCTCCATGGCGGCGCTGGCGCGTACCTGCGCCACGCGCTCGACCAGACTGCGCCGGTCGTCGACCAGCGTCGGCCGGCGCGCGGGCTGCAGGGCCCCTCCCCCCGGCGCGCCGCCGGCGATCCGCCGCATCTCACCCATGAAGTGTGCCGCCTGCCGGGCGAGGCGTTCGTGCGCCGACGCCAGCTCGGCCCTCAGCTTGGTAATGGTGGCCTGCTGCTGGTCGGCCTGCGCCTGCGCCGAGCCCAGGCGCGCCTTGAGCGCGATCTTGCTGTCCTTGAGGCCGCGGCCGGCCCTGCCATCGTCCTTCTCGAAGGCCGCGAGAGCGGCCTTCAGGCGGGCGATCTCGCCGGCCTGGTCCTCGTTCCTGGCGGTGAGTGCCCTGACCTCGCGCTCGAGCGCCGCTTTGGCCGGATCGCTCTCCGCGCTGGCTGCCTTCACGGAGGCAATGGCGGCTTCGGCCTCGGAGATGTCGTGGCGCGCGCGCTCGCTGTCGGCGTCGGCGGGATTCGCAGGAGCGGCCAGCGCCGGGGCGTGGCCAAGGCGCCGCTGCAACCGATCGATCAGCAGGGCCTGCTCACTCGTCTTGCTCCGCAGCATCTCGATCTCGGAGCGCATCGCCGTTTCACTGTCGTGCGCGTCGCCGGCGGATTGGCCGCGCCCGCCGCGCGTGGTGAGGGCGGTCGTCAGGCGGTCGATCTGTGCGCTCTTTTCGGCGTTGACCGAGCTTGCCTCCTCCAGTGCCTGCTTGTGGCGCCGGGCGGTGGCAGAGAGCTCGGCGATCTCGCGATCGCGGTTGAACAGCAGGCGCTTGGCCTCGGCCAGCCTCGCCTCCACCCTGGGCAGCCGGTCGGCCACCGTCTGCTCGAGGACGCGGCGGGCGTTCTGATTCTCCTCCAGGTCCGCCTCCAGATGCATCACCCGGCTTTCCAACGTGGCGATGCTGGCGTCGCGCCGGTTGATGTCGATGATGTGGCGGGCACGCTCGAGCTTGGCCTGCTCGAGCGCCATCTCGAGCTTGTGCACCTTGATGGCGTACTCGGCCCTCAGCCGGTCGCGGTCGGCCTGGATCTCCGGCTCGCTCACCGGCATCGACTGCTTGATGCGCTGGGTGGTGAGGCGCACGGCCCGCGACCAGAACGCGGACGCCACCAGCAGCCCCAGCAGGCTCGCAGCCAGGAACCCCAGGGCGATCAGCATGCCTGACTGAACCGAGATCAACGGCGCACCTTAGGGCTGCATTGCTGCCGATTTTTCAAAGCCTTCGCTCAAATGCTGGAGCCGCGCAAGACGGCGGATGGCGGACCCCCGTGCTTGTGGCAAGATTCGCACATGACCGATACTAGGAGCATGACGCCGGGCCGTCACGTGTCATCGCCCGGCAACGTCATCGAGCCCGTCAGAACGGGTTCCAGGTCGGTCGGCGCGTGTACTTCAAGTAGCCGATGCTGGCGCCGAGCCGCAGCCCCACGCCGGAGCGGATCGGCGCGACGATGACCGGCCCGCTCTTCAGGAACGTGACGCCGACGCCGCCCACGAGGTAGGCGGAGCCGTCCACCCCGCCGAAGCGCTGGTAGACCTCTGCGGGATCGCGCAGGTTGTAGACGAGCACCATCACCTTGGAGCCCTCGGCGCCGGCGTCGTAGCCGATGGAGGGGCCCTGCCAGTAGACGCGGTGAACGCCGGCATCCTTGGTGTAGAGCATGCCCTCGCCGTAGCGCAGGC
>DASRDL010000590.1:0-2110 GCA_035652635.1 Hyphomicrobiaceae bacterium
AAGCTCTGCCGGTAGCGCCCCTTCCAGGCCGCCTGCACGGCCGTCGGCATGTGGTCCTCGTCGACGCGCAGCGTCGCCTCCTCCGGCGGATGGCCGGTGACGGCGCGGTAGAGCGTGCCGCCGAGTGCGTAGAGGTCGGACCAGGGACCCTGCAGGCGGTTGTTGGAGGAGTATTGCTCGTGCGGGGAGTAGCCGGCCTTGACGATGCCCGTCAGCGTGCGGCTCATCTCCGCAACGGCACGGCGGGCGGCGCCGAAGTCGAGCAGCACCGGCGTGCCGTCCGCGCGCACGATGATGTTGTCCGGGGCGATGTCGCGGTGCAGGAAGTCGGCCGCGTGCATCATCTGCAGCGCATCGAGCAGCGGCGCGACGATGGCATCGAGCTCGTCCTGCGTCGGCGGGCGGCCGAGCTCGCTGAGCCAGGTCTCGAAGCTCGGGCCCTGCTCGAAGCGCATCACCATGTAGGCGGTGGAATTGGCTTCGAACACACGCGTGACGCGAACGATCGAGGGATGCTCGAAGCGCGCGAGCGTGCGTGCCTCCTGCAGGAAGTTGGAACGGCCCCAGTCGAACGTCTGCCTATGGCGATCCGACTTCGGACGGACGCTCATGGTGGCGTCGCGGTCGCCGAAATCGAAGGGGTAATACTCTTTGATCGCCACCAGGGTGGCGAGGTTGATGTCCTCTGCCTCGTAGGTGATGCCAAAACCGCCGGAGCCTACCACGCGCGTAATGCGGTAGCTGCCATCAAGGACAGTATTGAGGGGGAGACCCAGGCGGCTGTCCAAGACGCTCCTCCACGTCGAGCCAGCTGACCGATCATGGTACCAAAGAACCTCGGCGGCGGGAACAACCCTTGCGTTTCCGCCGCTCGGGGCTGGTATCAGGGCGGGGCCAGCTAGGCAACCCCGCCCCTGCGACTGTCATGAATGCACATCCTCGGCGCACCGCGCTGTTCCGAACGGCACACCAATCTGCCCGGCGCGAGGTGAATGCAGGCTGACTGCAGCAGTCTGCCGGGTTGTAGGGGTGCTCGGGCACCGCGCCGTGCGCAGGGAATCCTGCCATGCCCGCCGGCCTCGACGGGCGCGCGTCACCCGCGCCGGGCGGTGATGCGCTCGTTCATCCAACGGGCGGTGGCGGCAACCCCGCCGAAGCTGTAGAGGTGCACGCCCACCACGTTGCTGGCCGAGCCCGTGCGGCAGTGGCGGGCCAGGACCGCGAGCTGCTCGGTGGGGTCGACGTGGGTGAAAAGGCGCACTGCCCCCATGCCCTGCGCCTGCAGCGCCCGCAGCGAGGCGCTGACCCCGCAGCGCTGCGCATAGCGCAGCAGCGTGCGCGGGCTCGACGGCCCCGGCAGGCCGACGTAGACGCCGAGCTCGGGGTTGGTGCGGGCCAGCGCCGCGCAGTACTCGACGATGCGGTTGGGGGCGAAGGAGAACTGCGTCACCACGTGGGCGCCGAGCCCCTGCGCGGCGGCAAGCGCCAGCTTCTCGGCGAGCGCCTCTTCGAGCCTGGGGGTGGGAACGCGCGGATGCCCCTCCGGATAGCCGGCCAGCGCCACCTGCTCGATGCCTGACCCCGCCACCAGTCCGTCGCGCAGCAGGGCGGCGGCATCCGCGTAGGGCCCGCTCGGAGCATCGAGGTCGCCGCCGATCAGCAGCACCCTGCGCACGCGCGCGCGCTTGACCGCCTGCGTCAGGAACGCCTGCGCCTCGGCGCGCGAGCCGATGCGGCGCGCCGCCATGTGCGGCACCGGTTCCAGCCCCGCCTCGCTCAGCGCCGTCAGGGCCGCCAGCGTGTGGGCGAGCTCGCGCCGGGGCAGATGGTTGACATAGACGGGCGTGCCGGCCGGCAGGAGCTCGGCGATCCGGCGCGCATCCTCCGGCGCGTCGGCTCCCATCTCGAGGGAGCCGCAGGCGACCAGCTCGGCGGCGATCGCAGCCGTGTCGGGCTGTGTCGAGGGAGAGGGCCGCAGGCCGGCGGCGCCGGCAGACATGCTCATTGTGCTCAACCCCTCTTGCGCGAGATCACGTAGGACTCATCGAGGAACCACAGGCTGCCGTGCGCCTGGAGGACCTCCGAGGTGGCCTCCAGGTAGCGGCGCTTG
>DASRDL010000591.1:0-13302 GCA_035652635.1 Hyphomicrobiaceae bacterium
CACGCCTGGGCCGCGCTCGCCGCCTTCGCGCTCGGCATTGTCCAGCTGGCGGGCGTCAAGGGCACCACCCGGCACCGCGCGCTGGGCTACACTTGGGCCGCACTGATGCTGATGGTCGCCGTCAGCTCGTTCTGGATCCACGAGATCCGCCTGTGGGGTCCCTGGAGCCCCATCCATGTCCTGTCGATCTTCACCCTGGTGATGCTGCCGCTCGGCATCTGGCGGGCCCACCGGCACCTGGTGCAGTCCCATCGCTGGACGATGATCGGGCTGTTTGCCGGCGCCCTGGTCGTCGCCGGGCTCTTCACCCTGGTCCCCGGCCGCATCATGCACAAGGTCGTCTTCGGCGGCTGACCGCCTTCTCCGCCGCCGGCGCGGACCGAAGCGCACTCTCGTGGCACAGCCCTTGCTCCGAAGCACCGGCCTCACGTGAGCCGGGCCGGAGCAGGACACATGCGCCTCAAGTTGCGACACCTCGCCTTCAATCTCGCCCTGGCGGCGGGGTCGGTGCTCGCGACGCTGGCCTTCCTCGAGCTCGTGGTGTTCGGGATGGTCCTCAAGCCCGACGATGTGCTGCCCAACGTCGCGATCGACAACGTGGTGCGGTACATGCCGGGCACGCGCGCCGTCTTCCGCCACCCCGACGGCAGCGAGACGCTGGCCACCATCAACGCCGACGGGTGGAACTCGACCAAGCCCGACTACCCGCGCGCCAGGACCCCCGGTGTCCTGCGTGTCGCCGTCATCGGCGATTCCTACGTGCACGGCAGCTTCGTCAACGTCGGCGAGGGCTTTCCCGAGGTGATCGAGCGCCGGCTCAAGAGCGCCGGCGTGCGCGCCGAGGTCCTGCGCTTCGGCATGGACGGCGCGCCCATGAGCCAGTACCTGCACATGCTGCGCCGCGAGGTGCGCGCCTTTCAGCCCGACATCGTCGTGGTGCTGCTGATCCACAACGACTTCGACGAGAGCTACCGCTTCCTGAAGACCCGCTACACCTCGAGCTTCCTCAAGCTCGCCATCGACGAGTCCGGAGCCGTCACCGAACTCCCGCCCGCCGACTTCACGCCGGGCCCGGCCGACCTCCTGCGCGAGTTCGCCACCTTCCGCTACCTCTACTACAAGACCAACGCCTATCTGCAACTCAAGTGGATGGTGAGCCGGCTGTGGTGGGGCGGCAGCGAGGAATATGCGCCGGAGTTCATCTCCTCCGCCGTCGACATCCGCAATCTCGCCGACGCCAGGCGCAATCGCCTCGCCGCCCGCTACGTCCTCGCCGAGATGCGGGCATTGGCCGAGAGCGACGGCTTCAGGCTCGCTGTCGCCATGGACGGCGTGCGCGAGGCCGTCTACGCCGGCAAGGCGCCCGACGCCTACGAGGTGGGCAAGCTCAATATCATCGCCCGCGAGGTGACGGCCGAGCTCGGCCTGCCGTTCCTCGATCTGCAGGAGATCTTCGCCGCCGACTACGCGCGCGCCCATGAGCGCTTCGAGTTCAGCTACGACTGGCACTGGAACGCGCGCGCCAACCGGCTGGTCGGCAGTGCCATCGCCCGCCTGCTCCTCACCGACCCGCGTCTCGCCGTCGAGCCGCCGGAGCGCAATGCGGCGCAAGCCCCGGGCCCGAAGGGCTGATGAGGTCAGCCGCAGGCACGCAGAAGGTCGCAGATCGCACGGCCGGCCGGCGTATGCGCCATCCGGCCGCTCAACTGCGCTTTATTGTGGCCGTGGCCGGATCGCCGGCGGTCGCCAGGAACAGCTGTCGGATCTCGGGATAGCGCCCGCGGATCGCCTCCTCCAGCTCGCCGACGATAGCTTCCACCCGTGCCGCCGGCACCTCGTCGGCGAAGTCGAGGCGCACCGTCGCCAGCACGTCGCTGGGGCCCAGGTGCATGGTGCGGATGGCGTGGACGCGGCGGATGGTGCCGGTGGCCTCGGCCTTCGCCTCGATCAGCGCGCGCACGCCGGCGACGACCTCGCGGCCGGCAGCCTCGCCGATCAGCAGACCCTTGGTCTCGAGGCTCATGAAAGTGGCGACGAGGGCCAGCACCACGCCGATGGCGATGGAGGCCAGGGCGTCGGCCGCGAGCCAGCCGCCCATGTCGGCGGCGAGGTTGCCGGCGAGCGCGATGACGAGACCCGCCAGCGCCGCCAGGTCCTCCAGCAGCACGGTGAACAGGGCGGGGTCCTTGGAGCCCCGCAGGGCCGCCCACGCGCTCGTCTCGCCGCGCGCGGCGTTGAAGGCACCGACCGCCACGTAGGTGGACCCCAGCTCGAACACGATCGCCGTGCCGAGCACGATGTAGTTGACCACCGCGTTCTCGATCGGATGGGGATGCTTGAGCTTCTGTATGCCCTCGTAGAGCGAGACTCCCGCCCCCATCGAGAACAGGATGATGGCCACCACGAAGCTCCAGAAATAGAGCTCCTTGCCGTAGCCGAATGGATGGCGCTCGTCGGCCGGCCGGCCGGCGCGCCTGATGCCGAGCAGCAGCAGTGCCTGGTTGCCGGTGTCGGCCACGGAATGCAGGGCCTCGGACAGCATGGCGGCCGAGCCGGTGACGGCGGCGGCCGCGAACTTGGAGGCCGCGATCAGGCCGTTGAACCCCAGGGCCGCAACCACCACCTTGACCGAGCTCGAGCCCGTCATCGCCCTTCTCCTCGCCCCGCCTGCAGCTGCCGAACCTAATAAGGCGGGCTGCGGGCGGGAAGCCCCGATGGAGCGGCACACGCAGCGGGTCGCGGAGGCTCGAAAGAGCAAGTGGCGCCACGCGCGGTGTCACGTCCTCGGGGACGCATCTCGATTCGGCCGAGAGCACGGCGGAAAGCCGGCCGGCCGACAGTCCGGCGTGCTCGCGGGTGTCACCCGAACCCGTTGAGCGCGATGAGATTGGGGAAGCGAACGCCGACGGCCGTTTCAGTGCGGCGCACGACCTCGCAGTCGCTCTTGATGCCGAAGGCGTCGACGATCAGGTGGAAGCGCGACGGCAGCCACTCCGGGTGCGCCACCTCGAGCAGCGCACCCTGCTCGGAGACGTCGCGCATGACGCAATGGATCGGCGGCCGCCCTCGCGCGGCGATGGTGGCGTGCACACAGGTCTGCCTGCGGCCGAACTGACGCCGTTCTGGTCGCACTGCACTTCCGACGGCCAAAGCTGCACTCGCTGCCAGACGCGCCCCCGATGCCCAACGCTTAAGCGGCCTGCCTTACCAGCGTCTCAACGTACTCGCGCAAATTGTCGCAAAAATCCCGCCGACTCGCCCGATGTCTGCATGGCGCCCGGCCGGGTCTAGTGGTTGTCGCGCGGAATGCCCTTGGTCTTGGCGATCTTCTGGTACTTGACCGCGGGCTTCAGCACCATGCCGTGCGCGAAGTCGTCGACGATCCCGCGCTGAATCTCCTGCCAGGGCGTCTGGTGCTGGGGATAGCGGTAGCCGCCGTGGCCCTGCAACTTGGCGCGGCGGTTGTCGTACTCCTCCTTGGAGATGAGGATGTCGGCGGTGCGCTTGTTGAGGTCGATGCGCACGCGGTCCCCCGTCTTGAGGATGGCAAGTCCGCCGCCGGTCGCGGCCTCGGGCGAGGCGTTGAGGATCGAGGGCGAGCCCGAGGTGCCCGACTGGCGGCCGTCGCCGATGCAGGGAAGCGCGGTAATGCCCTTCTTGATGAGGTAGCTGGGCGGCCGCATGTTCACCACCTCGGCGCCGCCCGGATAGCCGACCGGCCCCGTGCCGCGCATGAACAGGAGGCAGCTGTCGTCGATCTTCAAGGAGGGATCGTCGATGCGCTTGTGGTAGTCCTCCGGTCCGTCGAAGACGATGGCGCGCCCCTCGAAGGCGTTCGGGTCCTTCGGATTCGACAGGTAGCGCTTGCGGAACTCGTCGGAGATGACGCCGGTCTTCATGATGGCGCTGTCGAACAGGTTGCCTTTGAGGTTGAGGAAGCCCGCTTTCTCCTTCAGCGGCTTCTTGTAGGGCCGGATCACGTCGTGGTCGGCGACCGGTCGGCTGGCGCAGTTCTCCCCCATGGTGCGGCCGTTCACCGTCAGAGCGTGCTCGTTTATCTTGCCGGCCTTCATCAGCTCGTTGACCACGGCGGGCACGCCGCCGGCGCGGTGATACTCCTCGCCCAGGTAGCGGCCGGCCGGCTGCATGTCGACCAGCAGCGGGATGTCGTAGCCCACCTTCTCCCAGTCGTCGTTGTCGAGGGGCACGCCGATGTGGCGGGCGATGGCGTTGAAATGGATCGGCGCGTTGGTCGAGCCGCCGATCGCCGAGTTGACCACGATCACGTTCTCGAACGCCTCGCGCGTCATGATCCTGGAGGGCTTCAAGTCCTCCCACACCATCTCGACGATGCGCTTTCCCGTCTCGTAGGCGATCTGGGCGCGCTCCTTGTGCGGGGCGGGGATGGCGGCACAGCCGGGCAGCGACATGCCGAGCGCCTCCGCCAGCGAGTTCATGGTCGAGGCCGTGCCCATGGTGTTGCAGTGTCCGGGCGAGGGCGCCGAGGAGGCGACCAGCTCGACGAACTCCTCGTAGTCGATCTCGCCCGTGGCGAACATCTCGCGCGCCTTCCACACGATGGTGCCGGAGCCCGTGCGCTCGCCGCGGAACCAGCCGTTGAGCATCGGCCCGCCGGAGAGCACGATGGCCGGGATGTCGACGGTGGCCGCCGCCATCAGCTGCGAGGGCGTGGTCTTGTCGCAGCCCGTGGTGAGGACCACGCCGTCGATCGGGTAGCCGTAGAGGATCTCGACGAGGCCCAGATAGGCGAGGTTGCGGTCGAGCGAGGCGGTCGGCCGCTTGCCGGTCTCCTGAATCGGGTGCACCGGGAACTCGAAGGCGATGCCGCCGGCCTCGCGGATGCCCTCGCGCACGCGATGCGCCAGCGCCAGGTGGTGGCGGTTGCAGGGCGAGAGGTCCGAGCCGGACTGGGCGATGCCGATGATCGGCTTGCCGGAGGACAGCTCCGCGCGCGTGAGGCCATAGTTCATGTAGCGCTCCAGGTAGAGCGCGGTCATGTCCGGATTGTCCGGATTGTCGAACCACTGCCGCGAGCGCAGCTTCTTGATCCGGGCGGCGGTGGGCTTCTTTGCGTTGGGCATCGGCGTTTCCTTTGTCATTCTTAGGGTCAAGCGTAGCGCAGACCCGACACGGTTCACACGCGCACTCTTGCGTTGCGTCAGGGCTTCGCTTGACGCAACCTATGCCATCATCCCGCGATCAGGCCGCCGTCGACCAGCACCTCCGAGCCGGTCGTGAAGGAGGAGGCCTCCGACAGCAGCCACACCACGGTGTTGGCCACCTCGTGCGGCAACCCCAGGCGCCCGACGGGGACCTGGGCGACGAGCTTGGCGCGGGCCTTGGCGGGGTCCGGCCGGCCCCTGACCATGGCGTCCACCATGTCGCCCTCGATGAAGGCCGGATGCACGGAGTTGCACCTGACCGGCGGGCGCTTCCGCGCTCCCGACAGCGCCACCGACTTGGTCAGCAGCCGCACTGCGCCCTTGGACGCATTGTAGGCGGCGAGGTTGGCACCGCCGACGATGCCGGAGGCCGAGGAGATGTTTACGATCGACGGCGCCTTGGACCTGGCCAGCAGCGGCATCGCATACTTGCAGCCCAGGAACACGCCGTCGGCATTGACTGCCATCACCCGCTTCCACTCCGAGAACGGCGTCTGCTCCACGTCGCCGGGCGTGCCGATGCCGGCGTTGTTGACGAGGCCGTCGAGGCGCCCGTGCCGCCTCTCGATCTCGGCCATCGCCGCCTTCCAGTCCTCCTCGCGCGTCACGTCCAGCGCGATGTCGACCCTGCCGCGGGTGCCAAGATCGCTGCGGACGGGCAGGCCGCCCGCCGCCTCGATCGCCTTGCACATGGCCGTTCCCAGCGTGCCGAGCGCCCCGGTGACGAGAACGATATGACCTTCGAGCTGTTGAGCGCTCATCTCTTGCCCCTCCTGCGCTGGTCGAGCCGCCGGCGAACCGTGCGGCCGATGCCGAACGTGGCGTAGAACATCACGAGGTTCATGACCAGGATGGCCGCGAGGAGATCATAGGCGAGGCTCCCCTCACCGGCCACGCCTCGGAACATGGCGGCCTGGATTGCGACCATGCCTGCTGCGACCAGGGCCGGCACCCACCAGTCAAGGAGCCGGTAGCCCAGGTAGCCGCTCAGCGCAGCTCCGATCCAGAGCAGCATTGTCGTACTCCGTTTGTCATTCCGGAATTGCGCGAAGCGAAATATCCGGAACCCGGTGCTGCGGTGATCGCGCGTGCATTTTTCCCCCTGGGTCCCGGATCGTCGCTGCGCGACGTCCGGGATGACAGGCGTCAGATGTCCCTGAAATCGCCGTGGCGCCCCTTGCCCTGCGCGAAGCGGGTGGCCCCGGCGATGCCCTCGGCCTTGACGATCGGCGCGCTCGTCGCCCACTCGCTCTCGAGCCCCTCGCGCACCGGCTTGCCCCAGGCGCGGTAGGCGGAGAGACGGTCGGCGCGCACGCAGGCCTGCGGGAAACGGGAGATTTCCTGGGCCATGGTCTCGGCCGCGTCCCGCGCCTGTCCATGGGGCACCACCTTCTCGCACAGGCCGATGCGGTAACTCTCCTCGGCCGTCACCTTGCGGCCGGTGAGGATGATCTCCATGGCCTTGCCCATGCCGACGAGCCGCGGCAGGCGCACGGTGCCGCCGTCGATCAGCGGCACGCCCCAGCGCCGGCAGTAGACGCCGAAGTAGGCGCTCTCCGCCATCACCCGCACGTCGGCCCACATGGCAAGCTCCATGCCGCCCGCCACCGCCGGTCCCTCCACCGCGGCGATCACCGGCTTCGACAGCTCCAGGCGCGAGGGGCCCAGCGGGCCGCGCGGCGCCTTGCCGCCGCCCTTGGGAAAATCGAGCCGGCCGACGGGATCGGAGGGATCGAGGTCCGATACGCTCTTGAGGTCCCAGCCGGCGCAGAAGGCGCCGCCCTCGCCCCAGAACACGGCGACGTTGGCAGAAGGGTCGGCGTCGAACTCCTCGAACGCCGCCACCAGGGCATCGGCGCTCCTGGCGTCCATGGCGTTGCGCGCTTCCGGCCGGCTGTGGATCACGGTCCAGACGCTGCCCGACTTCTCGATGCGGACGCTCATGTCGTCTCCTCCTGGTGCGGGGGGCGGACCCCTCGCTTCGACGTTGGTATTTCCCCGCGCGCGGGCGGCGAGGGGTCTGACCCCGTTAGCCGCTTTCGCTGGCGCGAAATTCCGGCATGACAACCTCGCTCCTGCGGTGCTGCCATTGCCGGCCGGACTGTAGTACGCAACCATATCGGTCGCCTACCGTCAGCGCAGGCTCAGGGAGGTAACATGGCGCGCGTTCAAGACTACATGACGCCCGAGGCGACCCTGCCTGCCGACGGCACCGCCGGCGCGCTCGTCGGGCGCGTGTGGCTGCCGCAGGCCGAGGGCCCGGCGGTCGTGGCCGTGCGCGGCGACGGCGTCCACGACATCACCCGGGCCGCGCCGACCGTGCGCGATCTGGCCGAGATGCCCGATGCCGCCTCGCTCGCGCGCACGGCGAAGGGCGAGCTGATCGGCGCGCTCGCCGACATCCTCGCCAACACGCCGGAGGCCGGCCGCGATCCCGGCAGGCCCTGGCTGCTCGCGCCCATCGACCTGCAGGCCGTCAAGGCCGCGGGCGTCACCTTCCCGCTGTCGATGCTGGAGCGCGTCATCGAGGAGCAGGCGCGCGGCGCGCCGGAGCGGGCGGACGCCATCCGCAAGAGCCTCGCCGGCCCGCTCGGCGGCAACCTCGCCCGCCTGGTGCCCGGCAGCGCGCAGGCAGCCGAGCTCAAGCGCCTGCTGATCGAGCGGGGGGCGTGGTCGCAGTATCTGGAGGTCGGTATCGGCCCGGACGCGGAGATTTTCACCAAGGCGCAGCCGATGGCGGCCGTCGGCCACGGCATGGAGGCCGGGTTGCACCCCATCTCGACCTGGAACAACCCCGAGCCGGAGGTGGTGCTGCTCGTCAACTCCGCGGGCGCCATCGTCGGCGCCACGCTCGGCAACGACGTCAACCTGCGCGACGTGGAGGGCCGCTCGGCGCTGCTCTTGTCCAAGGCCAAGGACAACAATGCCTCGACGGCCATAGGCCCCTTCATCCGCCTGTTCGACGCCACCTTCTCGCTCGACACCGTCCGCCAGATCGAGGTGAGCCTGAAGGTCGAGGGCGAGGACGGCTTCACCCTCGACGGCCGCTCGTCCATGCGCGCCATTGCCCGCGATCCGGCCGACCTCGTCGCCCAGATGCTGGGCCGTCACCACCAGTATCCCGACGGCGCCGTCCTGTTCCTCGGCACCATGTTCGCCCCCGTGAAGGACCGCGGGCAGAAAGGCCAGGGTTTCACGCACAGGAAGGGCGACGTCACGACCATCGCCGCACCCGAGCTCGGACTGCTGGCCAACCGCATGACGCTGTCGACCGAGGCGCCGCCCTGGCGTTTCGGCACCGGCGCCCTCATGAAGAATCTCGCCCGCCGCGGCCTGCTGTAATCCTCCCTCTCCCTACCGAAGAGTGGGGAGAAGGGTGGCGATGCGCATTTCCAACGGAAGCCACGTATGACCAAGCCACTCACCGGAACGCTGGTGCTCTCGCTCGACCAGGCCGTCGCCGCACCGCTCACGGCCCGCAAGCTCGCCGATGCCGGCGCGCGCGTCATCAAGCTGGAGCGCCCCGACGGCGACTTCGCGCGCCACTACGACAACCTCGTGCACGGCGAGTGCACGCATTTCGCCTGGCTCAACCGCGGCAAGGAGTCGGTGGTCGCCGATCTGACGCGGCCCGAGGACAAACGCCTGTTCGAGGCCATCCTGGCCAAGGCCGACGTGCTGGTCCAGAACCTGAAGCCCGGCGCGCTCGCCAAGCTCGGCTTTCCGGTGGAGGAGCTGCGGCGGCGCTTTCCCCGCCTCATCACCTGCTCCATCTCCGGCTACGGCGACGAAGGGCCCTACCGCGACAGGAAGGCCTACGACCTGCTGATCCAGGCCGAGTCGGGCCTGTCGTCCGTCACCGGCGGGCCGGAGGCGCCGGCCCGCGTCGGCGTCTCGGTGGTGGACATCTGCACCGGCATGAACGCCTACGAGGCGATCCTCGAGGCCCTGATCGCCCGCGGCCGCAGCGGCCAGGGCGCCGACATCCGCGTCTCCATGTTCGATTCCATGATGGAGTGGATGGCGGTGCCGATGCTCTACACCGAATACGGCGCACCGCCGAAGCGCATCGGCCTCAGCCACTCCTCGCTCGCCCCCTACGGCGTGTTCCAGACCGCCGACAAGGTGCCGATCCTCATCTCCATCCAGAACGACCGCGAGTGGGCGGCCTTCTGCGCCAAGGTGCTGGGCGAGCCGTCGCTCGCCCGCGATCCGCGCTTTGCCAGCAACTCCGCGCGCCTCGCCAACCGGCCCCAGACCGACGGCCTGGTGGCGCGCTGCTTCGGCGCGCACGGCATCGCGGAGTTGTCGCGCATCCTGGCCGAGGCCGAGATCGCCTTCGCCCGCGTCAACGACATCGAGAGCGTGCTGGCCCACCCCCACCTGCGCCGCTTCACCATTGCCTCGCCGACGGGCCCCATAGACCTGCCGGCGCCACCCGCGCGCCTGATGGGCGAGCCGGAGCCGGCGTTCGGCCCGCTGCCGGCGCTGGGCGAGCATACGGAGGCGGTGCGCAGGGAATTTCTGTCAGAGGCGCAGGGCGGATAGGGCGACAGCCGCAATCCGCCGAGCCAACGGCGCAGGCGTCGTAGGGCGCATGAGCCGAAGGCGTAATGCGCCGAGCCGACGGCAGAGCGGGCACACGAGCATCGGCGGATTGCGGCTTCGCCCTATCCGCCCTACGGGCCTACGAGACGAGCTCGTGCACGCTGAAATCGTGCGCCGGATCGGTCCACACCCGCGCCGGCCGCCAGCCGGCACCCTGGGCGAGCGCCTGGAACTGCTCCACCGAGTACTTGTAGGAGTTCTCCGTGTGGATGCTCTCCCCCGCCGCGAGGTGGAACGAGCGGCCGAGCACGTGCACCGTCTGCGCCTCGCGCGAGACGAGATGCATCTCGATGCGATTGAGACCGCGGTCGTAGACGGCGCGGTGGCGGAAGCCGGCAAGATCGATGTCGGCGCCCAGCTCGCGGTTGATGCGCGCGAGCAGGTTCAAATTGAAGCGCGCGGTGACGCCCTCGGCGTCGTCGTAGGCGGCCTCGAGCCGCGCGGTATCCTTGTCGAGGTCGACGCCGACGATCAGCCGGGAGCCCGGCCCCAGAACACGCGAGAAGTGCCGGAGCAGCCAGCCCGCATCGGGCGGATCGAAGTTGCCGATGGTCGAGCCGGGAAAGAAGCCGAGCTTGCGGCGCGACCGCACGCGCCCCGGCAGCGCCAGCGGATCGCAGAAGCTGGCGTTAACGGGCATCACCTCGAGCGCCGGGAAGCGGCGCTCCAGCCGTTCGCGCGCCTCGGCGAGCGCGCTGTCCGAGACGTCGACGGGAACGTAGGCGCGGGGAGCATCGAGCGCCGCCAGCACCAGCTCGGTCTTGCGGCTGGAGCCAGAGCCGAACTCCACCAGCACCGCGCCTCTGCCCGAGGGCCGCGTCATGGCATGAGCGTGCTCGCGCAGGATCGCCGTCTCCGTCCGCGTCGGATAGTACTCCTCGAGCCCGGTGATCTCCTCGAACAGCCGGCTGCCTTCCGCGTCGTAGAAATACTGACACGGCAGACGCTTGCGCGGCGCCGACAGGCCTCTCAGCACTGCCTCGGCGAAGGCATGGCGCTCCGCCGCCGCCGGCGGGTCGGATCGCAAGACTTGGGCAAAGGGGCTCATGACGCATCATCCGCAAGCCTGAGGCCGGTGAACTGCCAGCGCTGATGGGGGTAGAAGAAGTTGCGGTAGGTGGCGCGCGAGTGGCCCTCGGGCGTCACGCACGAAGCCCCGCGCAGCACGTACTGGCCGCACATGAACTTGCCGTTGTACTCGCCGAGCGCTCCGGGTCCGGCGCGGAAGCCGGGATAGGCGGCATAGGCGCTCTGCGTCCATTGCCAGACGTCGCCGAACATCTGCGTCGGCCTGTCGGCGGGACCGATCGCAGGAGCCGGCAGCGGGCGCAGCGCGCCCGACCCCAGCATGTTGCCGCGCACGGGGCAGTCGGCGGCCGCCGCCTCCCACTCGAACTCCGTCGGCAGCCGTTTGCCCGCCCAACGGGCGAAGGCATCGGCCTCGAAGTAGCTGATGTGGCAGACCGGGGCGGCCGGATCGATGGGCAGGAGCCCGGCGAGCGTCATCTGCCGCCACTCGCCCGGCTCGCCTTCCCAGTAGCCGGGCGCCTCCCAGCCCCTGGCTTTGACCGTGGCCCAGCCGTCCGAGAGCCAGTGCGCCGGTTTGCGGTAGCCGCCGTCGGCCATGAACTCGAGCCATTCGGCGTTGGTCACGAGCCGGCTCGCCAGGCGAAAGTCGCGCAGCAGCACCTCGTGGGCGGGGCGCTCGTTATCGAAGTGGAACGACCTGCCGTCGTGCCCGATGCGCCTGATGCCACCGGGATACGCGATCCACCGCAGCGCGCTCATCCCCTCTCCCTGCGGCCGGGAAGCGGGAGGCGCGGGGCGGTAGGCCGGCCGCAGCGGCTCGGCCGCGAACAGCGCCAGAATGTCGGTGAGGATCAGCTCCTGATGCTGCTGCTCGTGGTTGATGCCGAGCTCGATCAGCTCCGCCACGCTGCGGTCGCGCTCGGGCAGCCCGCCGGCGAGGATCGCGTCGAGGGCCGCGTCGACGTGCGCGCGATAGGCGAGAACCTCGGCATGGGCCGGCCGCGTCAGCAGCCCGCGCTGCGGCCGCGGCTGCCGCGGACCGGCGGCCTCGTAGTAGGAATTGAAGCAATAGGCGAAGCGGTCATCGAGCGGGCGGTAGTCGGGCAGGCAGGGCTTGGCCAGGAAGGTCTCGAAGAACCAGGTGGTGTGCGCCAGATGCCACTTGGTGGGGCTGGCATCGTCCATCGGCTGGACGACCTGGTCCTCCACGCTCAGGGGTTCGGCCAGGGCGAGGGTGAGCGCCCGCGTCTCCGCCAGGCGCCGGGCGAGCGGCGAGACACGGGCCGCATCGCTCTGCTGCTCGGTTGATGCTGTCACGCTGATGACCCCTCTCTGTGATGCGATGAAAGATCTGGCGTCTCAGGCTTCGAACTCGTCGGAATGGGCGTGGTTCCACGCCAAAAGGCGGCGGTGTAGCGTAGGCGAAGGTAGTCCGCCCGGTGCCGGAGCGGACATCGAAATTCGGCATGGTGTTGATACGCGCTGGGAATACCACCGTCGACAGGGAATTGGGCGCTTGCGATCAACTTGCTGACAACACCCCGTCAGCAGCTCCCCCCACGCGCACGATGCGCCTGCACGCACGCGGTCCCTCGGAACGCCGGCCGCCGGAAGGAGGCTTGGACAGTCTCCGCCCGTCTGCCGGCCGGCCGCGGCCGGCTCCGCAGCGATGCGGAGTGCTGGTTGAGGAACGTCGGAGGAGGTCGGCATCGCCGCGGACAGCGGGCGGTCATCGCCAGGGCCGCGATCGGGGGATGCACCGGGCCCCGCGGCCGCGACGCTCCGTCAGCCGATGATCCCCACCTCCTCCGTGATGAACGTCTTGATGGCACCGAGATAAAGCGCCCCGTTGGCCTGCACGGCCTGCATCTGCGGCGACGCTGCGGCGGCGTTCAGCGCGGCCATGTCGTCGTACCACAGCTCGGCCACGGCATCGACGTTCATGGCCTGCGTCGGCACGTCGGGTCGCGTCGGCTCGTCGAGCACGAAGGAGAGCACGTAGCGGCGCACCTGCGGCACGGCCTTGACGAGCGGGGCGTGCTCCCCCTCCCAGACGCGTCGGAACTCTTCCCGCGACAGCCCGCTCTTGCGGGTCAGCAGCGACAGGCTCTTGATCATCGCCTACTCCCTGTGCGCGGGAGGCGAGGCGGGCCGCCTCGCCTTCAACCGCGAGTTGAGCATACGTGATGCGCGGCGCGAGCGGCAACGCAGGCATGGACGCCGTGCGACTTCATGGGTAGCAAAGCGGGCGCACCGACCTGCCGCGCCCGTCGGCTGTCAGCGCTGCATCCCTTTTCCACCGAAGGACCACTGCCTTGCCCAAGCTCTTCTCTCCCCTCGCCATCGGTCCCGTCACATTGCCCAATCGCATCGCCGTCGCGCCCATGTGCCAGTATTCGGCTGCCGACGGCTGTGCCACCGACTGGCATCTGCAGCACCTCATGCAGCTCGCAATTGCGCGCGCCGGCATGGTCGTGGTCGA
>DASRDL010000592.1:0-2420 GCA_035652635.1 Hyphomicrobiaceae bacterium
TCGACCACGACCATGCCGGCGCGCGCAATTGCGAGCTGCATGAGGTGCTGCAGATGCCAGTCGGTGGCACAGCCGTCGGCAGCCGAATACTGGCACATGGGCGCGACGGCGATGCGATTGGGCAATGTGACGGGACCGATGACGAGGGGGGAGAAGAGCTTGGGCAAGGCAGTGGTCCTTCGGTGGAAAAAGGGAGGCAGCGGTGGCAGCCGACGGGCGCGGCAGGTCGGCGCGCCCGCTTTTGCTACCCATGAAGCCGCACGGCGTCCATGCCTGCGTTGCCGCTCGCGCCGCGCATCACGTATGCTCAACTCTCGGTTGAAGGCGAGGCGGCCCGCCCCGCCCCCGCGCACAGGGAGTAGGCGATGATCAAGAGCCTGTCGCTGCTGACCCGCAAGAGCGGGCTGTCGCGGGAAGAGTTCCGCCGCGTCTGGGAGGGGGAGCACGCCCCGCTCGTCAAGGCCGTGCCACAGGTGCGCCGCTACGTGCTCTCGTTCGTGCTCGACGAGCCGACGCGACCCGACGTGCCGACGCAGGCCATGAATGTCGATGCGGTGGCCGAGCTGTGGTACGACGACATGGCCGCGCTGAAGGCCGCCGCAGCGTCGCCGCAGATGCAGGCCGTGCAGGCCAACGGTGCCCTGTATCTCGGTGCCATCAAGACGTTCATCACGGAGGAGGCGGAGATCATCGGCTGACGGAGCGTCACCGCCGCGGCGCCCGATGCATCCCCGATTGCGGGCCTGCCGATGACTGCCCGCTGTCGGGCGGCGATGCCGACCTCCTCAGATCGGCCTCAATCAGCGCTCCGCCCGCTCGCCGAGCCGGCCGCGGCCGGCCCGCAAACGGGCGGAGACCGTCCAATCCCTGCTCCGGCGGCACGTGCATCGAGGGACGACCGCGTGCGCGCAGGCGCATCGTGCGTGCGGGGGGAGCTGCTGACGGGGTGTTGTCAGCAAGTTGATCGCAAGCGCCCAATTCCCTGTCGACGGTGGTATTCCCGACGCGTATCAACACCATGCCGAATTTCGATGTCCGCCGCGGCACCGGCCGGACTACCTTCGCCTTCGCCAGACCGCCGCCCTCGGGGTGGAACCATGCCTATTCCGACGAGTTCGAAGCCTGAGACGCCAGACGTTTCGCCGCACCACAGAGAGGGGCCATCAGCGTGACAGCATCGACCGAGCAGCAGAGCGACGCGGCCCGTGTCTCGCCGCTCGCCCGGCGCCTGGCGGAAACGCGGGCGCTCACCCTCACCCTGGCAGAACCCTTGAGCGTGGAGGACCAGGTCGTCCAGCCGATGGACGATGCCAGCCCCACCAAGTGGCATCTGGCGCACACCACCTGGTTCTTCGAGACCTTCCTGGCCAAACCCTACCTGCCCGGCTATCGCCCGCTCGATGACCGCTTCGCCTACTGCTTCAACTCCTACTACGAGGCCGCCGGTCCGCGGCAGCCGCGGCCGCAGCGCGGCCTGCTGACGCGGCCGGCCCATGCCGAGGTGCTCGCCTATCGCGCGCACGTCGACGCGGCGCTCGAGGCGATCCTCGCCGGCGGGCTGGCCGAGCGCGAGCGCAGCGTGGCGGAGCTGATCGAGCTCGGCATCAACCACGAGCAGCAGCACCAGGAGCTGATCCTCACCGACATCCTGGCGCTGTTTGCGGCCGAGCCGCTGCGGCCGGCCTATCGCGCCGCTCCTCCCGCTTCCCGACCGCAGGGAGAGGGGATGAGCGCGCCGCGGTGGATCGCGTATCCCGGTGGCATCAGGCGCATCGGGCACGACGGCAGGTCGTTCCACTTCGACAACGAGCGCCCCTCCCACGAGGTGCTGCTGCGCGACTTTCGGCTGGCGAGCCGGCTCGTGACCAACGCCGAGTGGCTCGAGTTCATGGCCGACGGCGGCTACCGGACGCCGGCGCACTGGCTCTCGGACGGCTGGGCCACGGTCAAGGCCAGAGGCTGGGAGGCGCCCGGCTACTGGGAAGGCGAGCCGGGCGAGTGGCGGCAGATGACGCTCGCCGGGCTCCTGCCCGTCGATCCGGCTGCGCCAGTCTGCCACGTCAGCTACTTCGAAGCCGATGCCTTCGCGCGCTGGGCGGGAAAACGTCTGCCGACGGAGTTCGAATGGGAGGCGGCGGCCGCCGAGCTGCCCGTTCGCGGCAACATGCTGGGCTCCGGCGCGTTGCGCCCGCTGCCGGCGCCGGCGATCGGGGCGGCCGACAGGCCGGCGCAGATGTTCGGCGATGTGTGGCAATGGACACAGAGCGCCTATGCGGCCTATCCGGGCTTCCGCGCCGGACCCGGTGCGCTCGGGGAGTACAACGGCAAGTTCATGTGCGGCCAGTACGTGCTGCGCGGGGCTTCGTGCGTGACGCCCGAGGGCCATTCGCGCGCCACCTACCGCAACTTCTTCTATCCCC
>DASRDL010000593.1:0-2685 GCA_035652635.1 Hyphomicrobiaceae bacterium
GCGCAGGAACGCGAGCGTCTTCTGCCAGTGCTCGGCCAGCGCCTCCGGCACCAGCGACTGCATGGCCGCAAGATCGACGTCCTCGATCTCCATGGCGTCCATCAGCCGGGCCAGCTCGCGGGCCAGCCGCACGGCCTGCGCCGGCGTGGCGGCAGCCGTTGGCGCATACGCGGCCATGCCGCCCTCGGTGTCTCGCCCCCCGCGTTCCGCCTCCGACCAGGCGACGATGAGCCTGGCCAGCGCCAGCTCGCGGGCAACGTCGGAGATCGCCGGCCGCAGGGTGCCGGCTTCGTCGGTGACGAAATCATCGGCTCCCGTGAGCAGGCTGGCGGTGCCGTCGTCCATGCCGCCGATGATCTGCCGGATGCGCGGCATGAGCAGTGCCGGAGCGCCCGACGCCGCCAGCAGCGCCCGCTGCAGGGCACGCGTGGCGCGGCGCGTCGGCAGCAGCAAGGTGACATCCGACAGCGCCATCGGGCTCGGCCGCGCGCCGCCGGACACGGGCAGGTTTCCCGCAAGCAGTGCCTCGGCCAGCGCCGGCAGGAAGGGCCGGCCCATGGGAACCGTGAAGATGCGGCAGCCTGCTCTCACGCCCGCCTTCCGATCTCTCAGCCGCGCCGGGCCTCCTCGAGGCACTTCTCGGCCTCCGCCAGAGCCGCCGGCGTGCCGACGTGCATCCACACTCCGTCCATGCGCATGCCGTAGGCGCGACCCGCCGCGATCGCCTGCGACCACACCACGTTGAGCGAGAAGGCCCCCTCTGGGCTCGCCTGGAACAGGCGCGGGTGGGCGATCGACACGCCGGTGAAGGCGAACGGCACGATCTCCTGCTCCACCTTGCGGCGGCGGATGCGCCCGTCGCTCTCGAGCGCGAAGTCGCCGCGCCCCTGGTAGCCGCGGCTCGTGGATGCGAGCGCCAGCATCAACAGGCAGTCCATGCGCCTCTCGTCCCAGGCCGCCGCGAGCCGCACCAGGTTGGAGCCCACGCCCTCGACCCAGACGGAATCGCTGTTGTGCACAAAGAATGCCCCGGGCCCGAGCAGCGGCAGCGCCTTCCTGACACCGCCGCCGGTATCGAGGAGCGCCGACCGCTCGTCCGATACCTCGATCGCCGGCGGTCCCTTGCGTGCGCGCAGGTGCTTCTCGATCAGATCGGCCTTGTGGTGGACGTTGACGACGGCGCGCTTCACGCCGGCCGCGGAAAGACGGTCGAGCGCGTGATCGATGAGTGTCTTGCCGTGCAGCACCACCAGCGGCTTCGGCAGGCGATTGGCCGGCGCGGCCATGCGCGTGCCGAGGCCGGCCGCCAACACCATCGCTGAATCGATCGCACCGGCCGCAGACTGGGCCATCGTCATGGTCCTCCTTGGCGCGCCGGCGCAGCGAGCTTGCCGGCGCGCAGCTCCGGCGGGAAGTGATGGTCGTACCATGCGGCGAGGTCGGCCAGAGCGGGCGCACGCAGGTTGCGCTCGAGATATCCCCAGGTGTGGGGAATGAGCCGCACATACTGCGGCTTGTGATCCCGGACGAGCAGGCGCAGCCACAGCCCGAGCAGGCGCGTGTTGCGCTGAGCGCCGAAGTCGGCGTAGGCCGCCTTGAAGGCGGCCTGGTCGAAGGCCGGCTCCCGTTTGGCCACCTCGGTGCAGTAGTAGGCGAAGAGCTCGCTCTCGAGCTCTGCGGGAACGTGGATGCGCGCATCCTGCAGGAGCGAGACGAGGTCGAAGGCGGCATGCTCGTCGAGCGCATCCTGGAAGTCGATGATGCCGACCCGGGCGATGCCGGAGCGCTCCGGCAGCCAGATCAGGTTGGGTGAGTGGTAGTCGCGCAGGAACCAGCCGCCGGGCAAGGCCAGCAGCCGGTCGAGAACGGGCGACCACAGGGCCAAGAACTCGTCGCGCACGCTCCGCGGGGCGGAGGCGCCCTTGATCGCGGGCCAATGCCAGTCGAGCAGCAGCTCGAGCTCGATCTCGAAGGCGGCCCGGTCGCGCCGCGGCAGCGTGTAGGTCGAGCCGTCGGGCAGCGGCAGGCGCGCCGGCAGCGGCACCTGGCGCAGCCTGATCAGCGCATCGACGGCGGCCCGCCACAGCTCGGCCTGCGAGGCACCTTGGGCAAGCTCGGTCGCAAAGCCGCGGTCGCCCAGGTCCTCCACCAGCAGCATGCCCCTGTCGAGATCGAAGGCCTCCACGGCCGGAGCACTCAAACCCGCACGCCGCAGCACCTCGCCGATGGCCACGAACGGACGCACCATGTTCTCGGCGAGCCGGGCGATGCGGCTGTAGGAGAGGCCGTCGCGGATGGGCGGGCCGTCGGGCTGGATCGGGGCATCCATCAGCAGCACCGTGCCGGCGGCACCGGAGAGGCGGGCATAGCTGCGCGTCGAGGCGTCGCCGCGCAGGCCGGTGATGCGGGCGTCGCGCCAGCGCGGAGCGGCATCGAGAAACGCCATCAGCTGGCCGATCCGCTCTGCGCTCTGCGCCGCACGCCCGAGCCCGCGCAGGGTGACGCGCCTGACGCCGGCATTTGCCGTCTCGGCCAGGACGACCTCGTAGCGGCTCGCCGGCAACAGCTCGGCCGCCCGCTCCGGCCATTCGATGATCGCCGCGCCGCGCTCCAGCGCCTCCTCGAAGCCGAGCTCGCGCGCCTCCTCGGGCGACGTGAGGCGGTAGAAGTCGAAGTGCGCCACCG